>JAOZVK010000240.1 GCA_029938185.1 Bacteroidales bacterium
TTAAGAATAAAAAAAGTGTAAACTACTTTTTGACATTTATGAAAAATGCCCAAATAGTTAAATTTCTTTTTTTATTTTCTATAATCGGTTTTGCAGTCGCACATATTGGTAATTTATTGCGACTGTTAAAGTTGTGAACTTAGCATTTTTTTTTGACATTTACAAGTGAATTTTCATAAATTCTAACTTTTTGAACTGAGATGCTTATGCTCAATGCACTAAATAGGCAGAAAACCTTAGTCTAAAAACGTAGCAAACCTGAGCAAATAAAAAAAAATATTATATTCCACATTAAAAAGTAGGTAGATTACCTTTAGTTTTAACATTTAATAATAATATAAAATTGAAAAAAATAACAATTGTAATAACATTAGTAAGTACTGTTACAAAAGTTTTTCGATATTTACTTATTCATAACTTTCTGATTAAATTGTCTTTGTACTAATGCGTAAGCAACTATAAATTGGTCGAAGACCTTATTTGAATACTTTAATAAAAAATTGTAAGTATTAATCTCATTAAAAATTTTCGCAACTTTCATGGTCTGCAATATGTTGATATGAATTTTAGTGTAATTATTTTTCTATTTTTTTATAGTCTGTTGTTCTTACCTGAATAATTCACAAATTTTCTATTCCGATGCGTAACTATCTGTATATTTGAACGTCTCGAATGTACAAGTCTTACATAAACAAGTCTGAACATCAGGAGTTTATAGATAATAAAATACCTTTTCTTAAATATTTTATATCTATAAAGCTTTCGTTTTCCTTTCAAAAAAACCTACTAATGAAATAAAAAAACATTAAAAATGAAACTTACCTTTATACGTTAGCAACATAAAAAGGCTCGAAAAGCCTATTTTTTTAAGTTGTAGCCTTTTTTCTTTGCCATATCTTCAAGTCTTTTTTGAAATTTAGATTTTTTGGCAGGCTTCTTTTTTGAAGCTTTTAGCTTTTTAAGTATTTCTTCATCATTAACAATTGCTCTTATTATAAATGTTTGTGCAATTGTTATAAGGTTTGAAAGTAAATAATAATAACTTAAACCTGCTGAATAATTATTAAACCACAAAATCATCATAACTGGCATCATATACATCATCATTTTCATACCAGGCATTTGTGTATTTGCAGTACCCATTTGATTACCGTTTAGTTTTGTACTGAAAACCATAGATATAGCCATTAACAATGTAAACAAACTAACATGGTCTCCATACATTGGAATTTCAAACGAAAGATCTAGTATCGAGTCATATGTTGATAAGTCAGTTACCCATAGGAAACTTTCTTGTCTTAGCTCAATTGATGCAGGAAAAAACCTAAACATAGCTATAAGTATGGGAAATTGTAAAGCCATTGGCAAACAACCTCCCATTGGATTTACTCCAACTTTTTTATATAAAGCCATAGTTGCTTGCTGCCTTTCCATTGCTTTTTCTTTAGGAATTTTTTTGTTTATTTCATCAATTTGAGGTTTTAAAACTCTCATTTTTGCCGATGAAGTATACGATTTATATGTCAATGGGAATAAAACAAGCTTTATAATTAATGTCATTACCAAGATTAATAGTCCATAGCTTGAAATAAGAGTACCTAAAAAATTAAACAAAGGAATTATAGCAAAACGGTTTACCCAACCAAATACTCCCCATCCAAGAGGTATTAATGATTTTAAATTAAGGTCTTCATTTTCGTTTTCTATTTTTAAATCTTTTAATACAGAGTATTTATTAGGACCAAAATAGAATGTAAAAGGAATTGACTCATTTTCGTCGCCCGAAAATGGAATTGAAAGTTGTGTGTTAAAATCTTTTAAATATTTATGAGGAGATTCTATTTTTTTATGTGAAACAGTGCCATTAGAAAAATAGCTATTAGCAATCAGAATAGTTGAAAAAAATTGTTGTTTATATGCAACCCATTTCACTTTAGTTGATAAATTTTCTTTTTCATCATCACTAGTTTCTGTTAAATAATCGACTTCATCTTTATAATATTTATAATAAATGGTTGTATTATCATTTTCCCATTTATGACCTTTTTCTAATGACAATACTTTAACATACCACTCAAAATCCATATATTTAGTATTTGATTGAATGATATTATTAAGTCCTACAATATTAATCTTAAAATCTACAAGATAGCTATCTGGTTTTAGTGTGTATACATATTCAATATATTTACCTTCGCCACCAGATAATCTAAGTTTAATTGATTTTTTACTATTAATAGCACTAATACTATCTAAATCACCAATAAAACTGAAAAACATATCATTTGTAATGATGCTTCTGTTTTGTGCAAAAAACTTCAAGCCAAATTTGTTTTGCTCACCGTCAAATAGTTTTAAGGGTAGCATGTCATGTCTTTTATAATCTTTTAATTCAACAGAATAGGGTTTTCCTCCTTTTGTTGATACTCGTAGTTTCACTAAATCGTTTTCAATAGTTATAAACTTATTTTCTCCACCTATCGAAGCTGAAAAAATACCATACTTATCTTTAAGCATTGCAGCTTTAGTTGAATCATTTGATAATGAATCGGATTTAACAATATTTATAGTATCTTTTAAGAGTTGTGTTCTTTTTTTCTCTTCTTCTATTCTTTTCTTTTGAATTTTGGCTTCTACTTTAGCAATTGAGTCTCTGCGTTTTTTTGCTGCTGCAATCTCTTCTTCATTTGGGCTTGAGTAAATACTGTATATCAAAAGTATAGCTCCAATTATCAATAAGCCGATTATTTGATTTCTATCCATTTTTAATTATTTGTTTTAGTAAAACACTAAGTGCTTTTTAATATTTATTTTATATTTCTAATAATATCCAATTTAACAAAATATAAGTGTCAAAATTTTTTTGAGACTACTTATAAACCAATTCGTAATTCATAATCCATAATTAATAATTGCTGTTTACGGCATTATGTTATAGAACTTACTTTAACAAAATCAATAAACAAAGGATGAGGGTCTACAACAGTACTTTTGTATTCAGGATGAAACTGTACACCAATAAACCACTTATGTTCAGGTATTTCAATAATTTCAACAAGTTGATTATTCGGATTAATTCCTGAAGCAATCATACCATTTTTTTCATATTCTTCCAAGAAAATATTATTTAGCTCGTATCTGTGTCTATGTCTTTCGCTTATTATAGGTTTTTTATATGCACTGTATGCTTTTGTACCTTTTTTCAGTTCACATTTATACTTACCAAGTCTCATGGTTCCTCCTAAGTCGGTAATACTTTTTTGTTCTTCCATTAAGTCAATTACTGGATATGGTGTTGCACGGTGCATCTCCGTTGAATTTGCATTTTGTAAATTTAGTACATTGCGACCAAACTCAATAACAGCACATTGCATTCCAAGACATATTCCCAAAAAAGGAATGTTATTTTTTCGGGCATATTTAGTTGCAAGTATTTTGCCTTCGATACCTCTATGTCCAAATCCTGGAGCTACCAGAATACCATTAAATTTTTTCAATATTTCTTCTGCCGATTCATTGTTTATTGTTTCAGAATGTACAAGTTTTAATTCAACCTTAATTTCGTTTATAGCTCCAGCATGAACAAAGGATTCCACAATTGATTTATAAGCATCAGGAAGTTCAACATATTTTCCAACCAAGGCTATAGATATTCTTTTTTTACTATTTTTTCTTTTTTTAAGAAATTCTCGCCACTGCTCTAATTTTGGTTCTTCGTTTGCTGGTAGTTTAAGTTTTTCTAAAACTCTTAAATCTAATTCTTCTTTAAGCATCAAAATAGGAACTTCATATATAGTTGAAGCATCAATTGATTCTATAACAGAGTTTTTATTGACATTACAAAATCTTGCTACTTTATTCCTAATTCCATTTGTTAGTATTTTTTCAGTTCTAAGAACTAATATATCAGGCTGTACTCCATTTTCTAAAAGTAGTTTTACAGAGTGTTGGGTTGGTTTAGTTTTTAGTTCTCCCGAAGCAGACAAATAAGGAACTAAAGTTAAATGAATAACTAAACTATCGTCACCTAACTCCCATTTTAGCTGTCTTACAGCTTCAATGTATGGTAAGGATTCAATATCGCCAACAGTACCCCCAATTTCAGTTATTACAACATCGTATTTTTTATGATTTCCTAAAAGTTTTATTCTATACTTTATTTCATCAGTAATATGTGGAATTACCTGAACTGTTTTTCCTAAAAAATCACCTTTTCTTTCTTTATTAATAACAGATTGGTAAATTCTACCTGTGGTAACATTGTTTGCTTGTGATGTTGCAGTATTTAAAAAACGCTCGTAATGTCCAAGATCTAAATCAGTTTCGGCTCCATCGTCAGTCACATAACATTCTCCATGTTCATATGGGTTTAATGTACCCGGATCAACATTTATATATGGGTCAAGTTTTTGAATAGTAACATAATAACCTCTGGCTTGCAATAGTTTTGCTAATGATGATGAAATAATGCCTTTACCTAAGGATGAACTAACCCCTCCGGTAACAAATATATATTTTGTGTGCGACACTTTGATTATTTAAAAATGTAAAAACCCTTTTTCAAGGGTTGTGTTAGGACACTCCTAAAAACCTGATTTATGCTTTGCTTTGAAATTTTAATATTCTTAATTTACAATAGTAAACTTTTAGTTTAAATTTCAAAAAGGCTTGAATTTAGAGTTTTTAGTAGTGTCCGTAATTAATTTATGTATTTTTGCAAAAGCTACAGGTGTTTTTTTATAAATATATTAATGAAAAACAGTTAGATAGCTTAATAGCCTACCAACGTAAAGTTGGACACCCTTGTTTTTTAAGTGGTATAAACCGTAAAGCAAACCTTTGTAGAACTTTGCGTCAAACTTTGCGTCAAACTTTGTGCAACTTTGCGGTTAAAAAGCGTCTAACTTAAAACTGGTAGCCACTTAATACAAATTATAAGCTTAGTTTATTTTAACACTATTAAGCTGTTTAAGTTGTTTTCTTAATGATACAACATGTTCTTTAGCTTTTTCTATCTTTTTAGTAAATTCAGTAATCATTGGATTTGCATTTTTAGATTTTGTAAAAAAGCCTATATTGTTTTCCCACAACCCTATATTATTTGTTAGTTGGTCAATTTTATTAATTATTTTTTCACGTTCAGCTCTTATTTTAGATGAAGGATTATTTATTTTCTTAATATTATCTAAACGATTTCTAAACTTGATTTCATTTTTTCTAATTTCATCAAATTTGAGATTATTAAATTTGTTATTTATTGCTTCACGATATTTTTTTTGAATTTCATCTTTATTTTTATATGGAACATGTCCTATTTCAGACCATAGTTTTTGAAATTCTTTAAGATTTTCAAGATTTGAATTGTCGTTTTCGGTCAATTCAAGATTTATAATATTTTCAACTAATTTGTTTTTTAGTTTTAAGTTTGTAATCTGTTCACTATCAATAGATGAGTAATGTTTGTTTTTACTATCAAAAAAATGGTTACACGAACTGCGAAATCTATTCCATATTTCTTCTGAATGTTTTTTAGGAACAGGTCCAACTTCTTTCCATGTTTTTTGTAAATTAATAAATATTTCAGTAGTTTTTTTCCAATCTGCACTATCTTTGAAGCTTTCAGCTTGTATACATAAGTCTGTTTTTAGCTGAAGATTATCTTCTTGAATTTCTTTATTTTTCATATAAAATTCGCGTTTGCTTGCAAAAAATTTATCACATGCAAAACGAAATCTACTATATATTTTGTTATTGTGTTTTCTGGGAGTAAAACCTATTTGTTTCCACATTTTTTGCAAATCAAGGATTTCTTTTGATGCTGTATCCCATTCTCTATGATTTGTTTTATCTAATTCAACCAATTCTTCGGCTTTTTCACATAAAAGAGTTTTTGCTTTTAAATTATTTTTTTGTTCCTCTTTTAAATTTTCAAAATGTTCTTGGTATTTTTTATTTATTTTAGTAGTAACTAATTTAAATCTTTCCCAAATTTCATCTTTTTTGTCATGTGGTACAGGACCTGTTTCTCTCCATTGATTATGTAGATTTTGAAGAGATTTGAATGCTTTTACAATCATTGTTTCTAACAATAATTCTTCGACTTTTTCGCATAGTTTTATTTTTGATTCAAGATTTTTCTTTAAATCAAGGTCTCTTAATTCTTTATTTAATTTAACAAAATCATAAAATTTTTCTACATTATGATGATAATTTTCCCAAAGAGCTTTAACCTCACTTTGTGGTACTAATCCCGCTTCTCTCCATTGTTTTTGTAATTCTCTAAATTCCTGAAATGTTTTATTCAATGATTCTTTACCATTTAATAATTGCTTTATTTCTTCAATTATTTTATACTTTGTTTCAAGGTTTTTTGTTTTTCCTTGTTCAGCAATTTGATTTAGTTCTGCTCTTTTTTCTTTGTATTGTTTTAACAGCAATTTAAATTCGCTCTCTAATTCATCTTTTTCAAAAGTAAAAGCATTTTCATCTCCTCCAGCTTCAACAAACTTCTTTTTGTTGTTTTCTATTTCCAGCTTATGTGTTTTATAAAAAAACAATTTTATATTCTCAACATCTGTTTTGCGAGATACAATATTATCGCTTTCCAAAATTTGTTTAAGATTCTCAACTAACTCTTTTTTACTAAGTTTTGAATAGTCATTAGTTTTTTTGGTATGCACAATATTTTCTTTTACTTTCGAATCTTGTTCTTTTACTTTCGAATCTTGTTCTTTTACTTTCGAATCTTGTTCTTTTGCTTTCGAATCTTGTTCTTTTGCTTTCGAATCTTGTTCTTTTGCTTTCGAATCTTGTTCTTTTACTTTCGAATCTTGTTCTTTTGCTTTCAAATCTTGTTCTTTTGATTTCAAATCTTGTTCTTTTTCAACCGATTCTTTTTTGGGATTTTCTTTATCCAATTTTTCAATCTTGGCTTCTTTAATTTTTCTCAAAATCCTATCAGCTGCACTTTCAGTCTGTTCTTTTTCCTGAATATCAGATATTTCAGATTCTTTTTTATTAGAGATAACTTGGTCTTCTTTAATAGTATTCTCAGTTTTTGTTTGCTGTTCCTGAGTAGAGTTACGTAAATCGTTGGTTTCCATCATTAAGAAATATTTATTAATCTATCAAATAATTTAATTAAATTTAGTTTGTTATAAAAAACCCTCGAAAATATATATTAATGTTCTAAAGCTCAAAAAATTGAATGATATTTTTGAAATTTAATTTTTACAATATATACATTTGTCTGAATATATGATATATATGGTTTTTGTATTTATAATTACTTTTTAAGAAATTTGGAATATTATTTAAAATTTGAATGATAAAATATCAAAATTTATATAAATATGATATTGGTGGTTTATGTTAATGTTTGGACAATGGTATGAGTGAGTAAAATGAGTTATAGAAAATATAAGTAGGTCGATATATAAAAACGACACTTTTGGTTTTTATATTATGTTGTTTATCAGGCATAAGCAAAATTATTCATTATCCATTGTTCATTGTTCATTACTTACTTATAGTTATATGATAATAGTTTACAAAAATGCGTAAGCCTTATTAAATAGGTCGAAGACCTTTACTCGCAATATTTATGTTTAACGGCTTTCAGGTTAATAAAAATTTGCTTCAGATTTTCAATATTTGAACTGTCAAAAATATCGGATTCATAGTATTGAAACTTGTTTTGTTCGTCTTTTTTTAAGATTACAAAAAACCATATTTTACCAATATTATATGTTCCACGTAAAATATTTTTTCCGTTGATTTCCATTGCAACAGCCATTTCTGCCAGCAACTGTTCCAAAGGATTTGATTTTGTCAAATTTTTTTTAAATTCCTGAATAAAGAAAAACGGTTTTTCTGGTTCTAATTTTCCTGTTGCCACCATAAAATCGGTGTTTCCTTTCAGTTCGTAATTATTCACTATGCCTGATAAGTTTTTTTCGTACCAACCTCTGAATTTATTGGTTGCGAAATTGACCAGACTTAGCACTGGAATAATAAATTGTGATTTCAGTTGGACCTCGTTGTAGTATTGCAAATGATATTTATGAGATTCCAATAATATTGTTAAAAATTTAAGTTCGTAGTCTGAAATTTCATATTTATAATTAAACCATTTATCAAAAATTTCTCGGTTGAAAATTACATCAATATCAAGAACCTTTCTGATGAGATTCCTGTCCATATCCGAAAAATTATAACTTGCTATTATTTCTTTTTTTTGCATAATTTAATATTTTTTTTACTATTATTGATTATCAGTTAGGCTACCCTTCAGAAGTTGGATAGTCTTGTTTTTCAAGTAGTTTTAATCATAGAATTAAAGTAAAGATTAGCAAAAC
>JAOZVK010000241.1 GCA_029938185.1 Bacteroidales bacterium
TGATTTTTCAGGGCTAAAAACCCCCAATTATTAACACCCCAGTCGAAGACCTTACAATATAAACATCATTTTAAAATATAGTATATTTCTAAAAAACTGATTTGTATGTTGCTTTTAAATCTTAAGACATTCATATACAGTGGTGTTAGTTTGAATTAAAAGTTTTTATAAATACTCTTAAATAAATGATTATAATCAATTAATGACCTTTATCATTAATTAGATTTTTATAAATTCGTAATTTGTAACACTTTATTTAAGGTTTTAAACCTATTAAATTTTGCGGTTACCCTTTTATAGTTGGACAGGTATTATGCACCCTACATCGTGCCACGTTGTAACGTGGCACGATAACATGCTTTTAATCACAGGTATTCAACTTTACGTGGGTAGCTAATTTTGCTTAGGCATCGTATTAATATTCTAACAATATGTAGTTTGACTCTTTTAAAAAATATAAAAAATGTATAAAATAAATACTCATCCAATAATAGAAATTAAAAAAAATGAGAAAATATTTTTTAAGTTCGAAGATAAAGAAATAATAGGCGAAAAAGGTTTTACAATAGCTGCTGCCTTACATCAATCTGGCTATCCTGTTCATAGTCATAGTATTGAGAACAGAGAGAGGAGTTTAGAGTGTGGAATTGGTAAATGTGGTGCATGCGAAATGCTTGTTGATGGCGAAATAAAAAGAATATGTATTACAAAAGTTGATGATATAAAAGAAGTTAAAGAAATTCCCAAAGATTATCAACCCCAAATTAAAAAATCCAATTTAGATAAATCGCAAAATATATTTAAAACAATTGTTGCAATAATTGGCGCTGGCCCTGCTGGACTTGCAGCAAGAGAAGAGCTAAACAAAAATAATATCGACAATATTGTTATTGATAATAATGACAAAATTGGAGGTCAGTTTTTAATGCAAACACATCAATTTTTCTTTTTTGAAAAAGGTAAAAAATTTGGTGGTATGCGTGGATTTGATATTGCTCAAACACTCGCGGGAGAAAATAAAGACGGAATATTTTTAAACTCAACAGTATGGGATATATTGGATAAAAAGCGAATTGCAGTAAAAAATATATTGACAAATGAAATATATTATGTAGATGCTGAATTTTTGGTTGTTGCAACTGGAGCAGTTCCATTTATGCCAACCTTTAAAAATGATGACTTACCGGGTGTTTATACTGCTGCTGTTGTTCAGAAAATGATGAATAATGAACTTACTACACTTGGCAAAAATATTTTGACTGTAGGCGCAGGAAATATTGGCTATCTTACTTCTTATCAGTTGATGCAAGCAGGTGCAAAAGTAAAAGCAATTATCGAAGCCATGCCACATGAAGGAGGTTTTCCGGTTCAAGCCAACAGAGTTAGACGTTTGGGAATACCTATAGTTTTATCAACAATTTTGCTCGAAGCTATTCCAAACGAAGACCATACAGGAATTATTGGGGCGGTTGTTGCCGAATGTGTTAATTTTAAGCCAATTCCAGGAACAGAAAAAGCAATATATGGTATTGATGCAATAAATATTTGTACTGGTTTAGTACCAGATGACCAGTTACTTATTAAAGGTAAAGAAATTTTCGGAAGAAAAGTATTTGGTGTAGGTGATGCAGTAAGAATAGGAGAAGGGACAAGTGCTGTTCTTAAAGGCAAACAAGTTGCTTTTGAAATTATGGAAGAATTGCAACATAAATATAATTATAATGAATATTTATCGACAACAAAAGAATATATTGATTCGCAACAACACCCAACTTTAGTTATACCCGATGTAGAAAAACCTGAAAATGTGCGTACATCAAAACCCTATGTACTGATTGATTGTTTGTATGGTTTTGCTTGTAATCCATGTGTTTTTTCATGTCCTCATGATGCTATTAGTAAGCTATCTACAAGTGATATTCCAAAAGTTGATTATAATAAATGTGTTGGTTGCATGGATTGTGTATACCAATGTCCTGGATTAGCAATTTTTGGATATAATCATAAAAAAGATTGGTTGTTTTTACCCATTGAATATTATGCCGAAAAAAATTCTGAGGTATATTTAGTTAATAATAATGGAGAGAAAATAGGGGAAGGGAGAGTTGAAAAAATACTTAAAAAGAAAAATAAAACAGATATAGCCAGAGTAAAAGCTGAAAAATTGTATAATTCAAAATTTGATGAAATTAGAGGTTTTATTATTAAAGAACAATATCCCGAAAAAATAGAGTTTAAACCAATAGAAAAAGAAATAAAATCGGAAACTTATGTATGTCACTGTGATGATGTTAAAATAGAAGAAATTTTAAAAGTTGTAGATAAGCGTAAATTTATTTCGGTTGATGAAATTAAACATACAACTCGTTTAGGAATGGGAGCATGTAGAGGAAAACGCTGTATACCAAGACTAAAGCTTGTTACAAATAATTATAATTTTTCGATAGTAGGCGATGCTACTCCAAGAGGTCCTTTATCGAATCAGGTATCAATGGGCGAACTTTTACCTAAAAAACTAAAAGATAAATTTATTGTTCATAACAAAAATGAAAAACCACAAGTAGTAAAAGTAAAATCATTTGTTGCAGGAGGGGGTATTGGAGGAAGTGCTTTATTTAGATATTTAGCCGAAGCTGGACAAAAACCTGTTATGATAAACTACGGAAGAGGTTCATCGTGGCGAAATATTGCTGGTGGTCGTCCAAATTTTAGTTTACCTGAATTAGCAGATATTGCAATACACAATTTAGAAATTTTTAAAGAGCTGCAAAATATTAATAATATTGATTTTAGTCAAATTGATTATATTACATTTGCCCATGACCAAGAAATGTATAATGCTCTTGAAAATTCAATGGCATGGTCTGACGCATATATGATTGAACATAAGGATTATAAAAGCAAGATTTCATCATATATAAATCCAAATCTTGAGTTATACAAATCGGCATTGGTCACTAAAAATTGTTGGCAGGCAACACCGGGCAAAGTTGTTGATTTGATAAGACGAATTGGTATTAATAATAATGGTACTGTGCTTGAAGACTGTAAATTAATAGATGTATCTAAAGAAGGAAGTGTTTATAAAATATTAGTTAAAACACATGAAAAGAATTTTATAGAATATCATTCCGATATATTTATCAATGCTTTAGGTTCGGAAGCAGCCGATTTTGCAAAAAAACTTAATATTGAAACTGGTTTATTTCCGGTAAAACATCAAGCATTTATCACAAGACGTTTGCCAATGTTAGGTATTGACAATAAACCATTATCAATGCTAATTGATAGACGAAAATACAAAGGATTCTCAGCCGTATACGGACAGCAACTTGCCGAAACAGGACAAATCATTGGATGTGCCTCGCCGCATATTGAACCAAATGAAACAAGAAAAAATTTGAAAACAAACTCAAAAGAATTTATCGAAATTGTTTCGGAAGTGTTTGTAAATTGGATTCCTAAATTATCATCGGTTGGGTTTCAGGCTGTTTGGGCTGGCAATTATGTTGAACCCAAAATGATTATTGACCCCGATAATGGATTATTTGTAGGACTTAGGGGACAAGGATTTATGCTTGGTCAGTATCTTGCAAAACTTTATGTTGATAAATTGACAGGAAAAAAAGTGCCAGACTATTTCAGTAGATTGAGCCTTGATGGTGATGGTTTACACGAAAAATCTTTCAAATAAGGTCTTCTACCTATTTTATGAGGCTAATGCGTATAAATTACTGTCAGTGTAGCATTAAAAGTCCCATCGACAGTTTTGTATGCAATTACTTGGTAGATAATGATATTCAGATAGTCTTTAATAATAAATCACTTACTTACGCCTATTATATACATAAAATGAAAATTAGGCGTAAGCAACATTAAAAGGTTCTAAGAACCAATTTTTTTAGCAAAATCTAATTTTCTTAACTCTTTTGTTAATCTATTTGACATAGAAGTTATTGATAGATAAGACATGCCACCAGAAACAATTCCGCCTAAAAATGGAACTATTTTAGCTACACTTCTAAACAAAGTACCTCTTGTAATTTTTACACTTATCCATTTTGCAATTTGTTGTGCAAGATTCATTAAACTATAATTTACAACAAGTTTTCTATTAAATGCATCAATATCATCTTTTGAAGAATCAATTAACTGATTTAGAGCATCACCCGAACCAGTTGCACCAAACATAACACCTGCAAATACAGTAAATTTAGTTAAAGTTTCTTCGCTAATTTCTTTCTCTTCATCAAATAATTCTGGCCAGCCATATAGATATGCTAATTTTTGAGCCAGAACTAAAAGTTGTAAATAAAATTGAGCCATATCAGCAGGAATTGTTCCAGCCATTGCTAAACCTCCTGGTAATCCTGCCAAAAAAGACAAGGAAGTAACCTGAACTGTTTGCCATTTTATAGCTTCTTCAGCAATTTCATCAATAAGTTGCAAAGCTATTCCTGCATTTGCTGGGCTTGTTTCAATTGCTTGACTTATTTGCTTGTCAGAAAACTTGTTAGCCAATTCATATTTTAAAAATTTATTTCTATCTAATTTTGCACCGGGTAATTTTAAAGATGTTCTTAGTATTTTTTCCCAAGCTTGAATACTCTTTTTATTTTTAATTTTACTTTCTGTCATAATTATTATTTTTTAGGTTTTAAGGTCTTCGACCTATTGAATGTGGCTTACGTGTTTTTACATACTACTGTCATATAGCTAATTGCAAGAACACAAATGCCGAAAAACTTTTATTATACTACTTATAATCTTTCTACTTTTCCTTTTATTCTCAATATAATCTTTGATTTCGAACGACCATGTTTATCTCTTCCTGGAATATTTGTAACCAATTTAATAGTTTTATAAATATTACCATCATATTTATTCGAATCAAATATTATTTTAATTATATCGCTACTATTTGCCTTTGTTATTTTTTGATAACCAACACTAATACAAGCACAATTTGTTTGTAATTTTCTAATTATTAAATCACGTTTACCTAAGTTTTTATATTTAAATTCAATTGCAATTTTTTTACCACTTTTTACCGTTCCAAAATTATACAATTCATCTTCAAATTTCACAATTGGAGCTTCCTTTAATTCTTTTTGAGAAAGCTTTGAAAAATCTTCTTCAATTCTTGCATTAACATAAATTTCATGTTTTTGGCTTGAATTATTTATTTGTAAATATAGCCTGTCAATAACATAATCCCAGTCATTTTTTAAAGATGCATTATATGAAATTGTAATCACTCCTTTAGCATTAGGTAATAGTGTAGCTGGAATTTCTGCTTTAATGTGTTTAGGTATAGTAAGTTTGTCAAAAGATAAATTGATTTTGTTTGCTGAGTTATTGATTATATCAATAGTTCGTTTTTTTGTTTGATTTGTGTAAATACTTGCATAATTAACACGTGTAGATTTTAGTCTGAGAGCATCAAAATTGTATCTGTATTTATCTTCAATTGTTAATTCTTTTGGACTAACCTCTCCTTTAATTATCAAAGTATGAGCAGTTGAATTTGAAGAAGTATAAACATTTATATTTTTTGTAAATCGACCAGGTCTGTTTCTTGGGTCATACGATGCACTTATATAACCTTTTTTTCCAGGCAAAATTGGAGATTTTGTCCACGAAGGTGTTGTGCAACCACAACTTGCATAAACCTTTGATATAATAACAGGTTTTTTACTAATATTTTTAAATTCAAACTTATGAACAGCAGAGCCATCAGACTCTTTAATCTTACCAAAATTATGTTCTTTTTTAACAAATTTGATTTTTATGTTATTTTGTGATGAAATATTTGTAACTAAAAATGTAAAAGCTACAAGCCAAATAAATTTAAACATTGTGTAATTTATTATTAATTTGTATGATATAAAATAATATATTTGCAATTACTCTACATGATGATTTTTTAATAACTAAAATGTTAGAATATTAATAATAAAGACCTATTTTTGCAAAACGCTAATAAATTTAAAATAAGTCTTATGGTAAAATTATTTGTAACAAAGGTAGAAAAACTTTTAGAAACAGGATAAAAATATTAAAAAAAAATAAATTTGTCAAGGCAAAAATTTATAATATCGTGTGCAATCTATTTAATGTTGCTTACGCAAGATATATAATAAACAGTATTTCAAAAAGTAAGCTCTATACTAAATAGGTAAAAACTTTTGCATGGGTGCTTAATTGAGACTTTTAACAAAAATAATTTTTAATTTTTAACTAAAAAATATAAATTTGAAGAAAATATGATAAAATACTTTCATAATTTAGCCTGATTAATTTATAAATTTGGGTTATGAAATTCATAACTGTTTGATAGATTTGAACAACCGCAGATTTATAAATAATTGTAATAGAGAACTCAATTATTTATAAATTGAGGACGTTTAAATAAGTAGGTCATTGTATAAAATCGACACTTTGTAAAGTTGTAACTTATTGTAATTCTGGCGTAAACAAAATTGTTAATCGTCCATTATTCATTGTTAATTACTTATATAGACAGTTACGCATTGGAATAGAAAATTAGTGAATTATTAAGTTTTTTTAGCCCAAAAAGGACATTAACAAGAGACCTGTTTTATATTGAGAAATTAAAAAAACAAAAGGCTCTTTATATACTCTAAATCATTGAATAATTGTGCCATTTAAAGTATATCATGGTCAAAAGCAAGGCTGGAAGAGCAAATTATTAATAACAAAATTGTAGAAAAATGAAAACTAAGAAATTACTCGTTACTTTTTTAATTGCAATAGCAGGAGGCTTTGTTGCAGTTTATATTAACTCTTTTTTTAATCAAAAAGAAGCAGAAATTATTTTGTTGCCTCAAAATGAAAAAAAACTTAGTTATGTAAATACATCTTTATCCGAAAATTTTGATTTTACATACGCAGCAGCAAAAACTGTTAATTCAGTAGTTCATGTTAAAACAAAATATTATTATGCTCGAAAAAATAGTAATTGGGACAATTTTTTATTTAAAGATGACCAAGAACGTACTCCAATAATAGCAACAGGTTCTGGAGTTATAATTTCAACGGACGGTTATATCGTTACAAACAACCATGTTATATCAAAATCAAACAAAATTGAGGTTGTATTGAATGACAAAAGAACATATGAAGCAAGCGTTGTAGGCACCGACCCATCAACAGATTTAGCACTTATAAAAATAAAAGAAACAAATCTCCCATCTCTTCCTTTGGGAAATTCTGATGATTTAAAAATTGGAGAATGGGTTTTGGCAGTAGGTAATCCATTTAATTTAACCTCAACAGTAACAGCAGGAATTGTTAGTGCAAAGGGACGAAATATAAATCTTCTGAACAGAAACTATGCAATAGAATCGTTTATACAAACCGATGCTGTTGTAAACAAAGGAAATAGTGGAGGTGCATTGGTAAATACCAAAGGCGAATTGGTTGGTATAAATACTGCAATAGCATCTTTAACAGGGTCGTACTCTGGCTATTCGTTTGCTGTACCTGTTAATATTGTAAAAAAAATTGTTTCTGATTTAAAAGAGTTTGGTACTGTACAAAGGGCTGTTTTAGGAATTAATATTTCAGAAGTAAATTCAAATCTTGCAAAAAAATTAAATTTAAATAAAATTGAAGGAGTATATGTTGTAGATGTTCTTAAAGATGGCTCTGCTGAAACATCTGGTATTAAAAGAGGAGATATTATTCTAAAAATTAATGATACCAAAGTAAATAAAGTTTCGGAGCTACAAGAACAAGTTAGTAAATTTAGACCAGGTAATAAAATAAAAGTTGTAATAAAAAGAAATGGAAAAGAAATAGTATTCGACATAACGCTACGTAATCTTTACGGAAATACAGATATAGTAAACAAAGACTTAAAAAGTATATTAGGAGCCACGTTTTCAAATATTTCAAAAGAAGAAAAAGAAAAACTAAATATTAAAAATGGTATAAAAGTTGTTGATATAAAATCTGGAAAATTATTTCGTGCTGGAGTACAAAAAAACTTTATAATTGTGTATATAAACCGAAAGCCTGTTGATAGCTATGAAGATTTACAAAAAGTAATCAACTCTGCAAGAGGTGGCATATATATTGAGGGAATATATCCAAATGGTAAAACAGCATATTATGCATTTGGACTAAAATAAAATAAAAAAGTCATAAAATATTTGATAAATAAAATAATACATTTGTGGTTTTGAATCTATTTAATGTTGTTTACATATTCTAATAGTTTGTAATTTAACAAAAAATAGATGTCTAAAAACTTATGTGAAATAAAGGTCTTCGACCTATTTATAGTTGCTTACGCATTAATACAAAGACAATTTAATC
>JAOZVK010000242.1 GCA_029938185.1 Bacteroidales bacterium
TTTATTTATCACATAACAGCCTTTTATTTCTGTTGTATTGTTTAAGTGCATTGCCGTTAATAGTTCGGCAACAAGTTGTTCGCTTGGGATTGTTAGCGATTTTAATGGTTTAAACTCGTGAATAAAAAAATATGGAATTCCTGGACTCTTCAAACCAGTAGCAACAATATAGTCTGGACTGCCCGATAGTTCCCAACCGTTAATTTTTGCTGATACTTTGTATTGATACCAATCTCTAAATTTATCTGTATTAAAATTGACTTTGTATAAGAGTGGTGCAATAAACTTTGTTACAAGTGTTTGTTCATTGTATCTTTCTAATGATAACTTATTTCTTGAGATTAGTTCCTGCAAATAATCTTCTTCGTCTTTATTTATTTTGTATTTATAAGAAAACCATTCTTGAAATTTTGCTGGCTTATCAATTTGATTAATATCTACAATTTCTTGTAATTTTTCATAAGTAGCATCCGAAAATTTTAGTATCTTTTCTGTTTTTGTTTCCATAATTATAATAGGTTAAAATTATTTATGCCTAAGTAAGCTAAAAAAAAGCTCGAAGAGTCAAGCTATAATACTGTTACAAAAGTTTTTTGACATTTACTTATTCATAATTCCTTGATTAAATTGGCTTTGTACTGGGCTTATAAAAATACGAGCAAAAATAGCTTAGGAATCGTTAAAAAATAACTTTCCGATTTATTTTTTGTAAAACACTTATATTTAGGTGTAAACCAATTCACAATTCGTAATTCGTCACTTCCTAAGCAACTATAAATAGGTCGAAGACCTTTATTTACAATAATTAAATTTTACGGCTTGCAGATATGTATATATTTTTTTCAAATCATCTATATCAAGACCATCATAACTTTTGCTTACATAGTATTGATAATGACTATTTTCTAATTTTTCAAGAATTACAAAAAACCAATGTCTATTTGTTACATAACAACCTTTTATTTCGTTGGTTTTGTTTAAATGTATTGCTACAAGCAGCTCTGTTACAAGCTGTTCGTCTGGAACACCAACAGATTTCATTGGTTTAAATTCATGGATAAAAAAGTAAGGCTTGTTTGGTTTCTTTAAGCCAGTTGCAACAAAATAATCGGGCTGTCCGATAAGTTTCCAGTCATTTATTTCGCAAGAAATTTTATATTGATACCAATCTCTAAATTTTTCGGTATTGAAGTTTACCCTGTTTAAGAGTGGTGCAATAAATTTTGTTACAAGTGTTTGTTCGTTGTATTTATCTAATGATAGCTCATTTCTTCTGATAAGTTCCTTTAAAAAATCTTCTTCTCTTTGGTTTATTTTGAATTGAAATGAAAACCATTCATCAAATTTTTTTTTATTTGCAACATGTTTGATATCTACAATTTCTTGTAATTTTTCATAAGTAGCATCTGAAAATTTTAGTATTTTTTCTGTTTTTGTTTCCATGATATAACATTTGTAATATTTACACAAAAATAGTGCATTATTGCATAAAAGTCAATTTTTTAGATATTATTATTGATGATATTCATAGCTTTTTATCTTGCTTAGGTATAAAATTTTTTACTACACATGATTTACAGTTGATTAAATAGTAAAAATAAATTTGTGCGTAAATCATAAAGGCATCGACATTTTTAATGTGATGCATTTTATTAATATGTTAGTAATATCCAATTAAACAAAATATAAATATCGAAAAACTTTTGTTATACTCTAAACGGTTATAGTTTTAACATTAACAAATTGGTAGCAATTATTAATCAAAGTATTATACCATTGTATCATTAAATAATTGTACCATTTAAAGTATAGTCAAAAATACTTTTGTATAAATATTTCAAATTCCGATTTTTTTTTATAAATTTGTTGTGCTACAGTTCGGCTACTCATGTAAGTAAGTATTGTTACAAAAAAAATTTGATATTTATATATTCATAACTTACTGATTAAATTGTCTTTCTATTAATGCGTAAGCAACTATAAATAGGTCGAAGACCTTAGCATTCAGAATAAAAAATTTAATTAAATAAATATTATTAAAAATATTATATTCATATCATACGAATTTCCTCCATTAAATCGTGGTGGAGTATACCGTTCGCTTAAATTTGTGAAATATCTTCCTGAATACGGTATAAACCCAATTGTTATGAGTTTATCACCTGAATATTACAAAGATGTATATCATAAATATAATATTGATGAAACACTTATTGAAGATTTAGATGTAAAAAATAAGATATTTTATATAAAATCAGACAATGTTTTAAACAGATATTCAAGCAAACTAAAAGCATTTATAAACATATATTTTGACCTAAAAAGAGGTGGTGAAGCAAAAGCTTGGAGTAAATATTTTTTTGCTACTCTAAAAACAATTGTTTTGGAATATAAACCTAAAGCTATTTTTGTTACAGCACCACCATTTAGTATAATTTCACTTGCTATAAAAGCTTCTAAAATATATAAATTGCCTTTAATTATTGATATGCGTGATGCCTTTAGTTTTTGGATAACTCAGCCATATGGTAGTTATTTACATTTTTTAATAACAAAAAGAATTGAGAAGAAATGGTTTAATAGTGCACAAAAAGTAATTGGAGTAACACCTCAATTAATCAATGATTTTAATAGAGCAAATGTATATAAAAATAAATTTGTGTTGATAAACAATGGTTTTGACAATGAAATAAAAATAAAAAGCAAAATATATATTAGACCAAACAAAAAGCTTATAATTGGGTATGTTGGCAGTTTTTATTACTCTCCTCAAAGTAGAAATAAAATTTTTACAAAATGGAGGAAAAGAAACCCAAAGCATTACATTAATTTTTTGCCACGCAAAGAAGATTGGCTATACAGAAGTCCATATTTTGTTTTTAAAACTATTTCTTATTTATTTAAAAATAAAGCAGAATTAAAAGAAAAAATATTATTGAAATTTGTTGGCATAAAACCATACTGGTTTGACGATATGGTAAATAGCTTTGGACTTGAAAATAATGTATCTCATTTATCATGGTTATCAAACAAAAAAGCTATTGAATTTCAAAACAGTTGTGATGCATTATTATCTACATCGGCAAAGATAATTGATGGAGAAGATTATTGTATTGCAGGAAAAACATATGAATATATAACAATGAACAAACCAATAATAGCTTTTGTAGCAGAAGGTGCTCAAAAACAATTTATTGAAAAAACAGGTTTAGGAATTATTTGTAATCCAGACAATATTGAAGAATCTGCAAATATTTTAAAAAATGTATTAGATAATGGAATTACATTAAATTCTAATATAGATTTTATAAAAAAATATCATCGAAAGAATTTAACAAAACAATTATCTGAAATTTTCACATTGCTTAGGTAGAAAACCTTATTTTCTAATAATAAGCTTTCTACCAATCTTAATTTTTGTTGATCGCATTTTATTATCTTTCATAATTTGTTTAACAGATGTTCTATATTTACGAGCTATTATTGAGAGCGATTCACCTTTCCTAACAATATGATAAGTAAACTTATTTTTATCAAATTTTTTCTTATTTTTGTTATAATTATTTTTTGATTTTGTTTTGATAACTTCATACAGTTTATCTGAAATCATCTCACTTTCAGTAATATTATTATTACATAATAAAACAATAGCTTTGGCAAGTAACTTGCCTTTTAGTCTATATCCGGATTTAGTAAGATGAACACCATCGCGACGAGCCAGTTTTTTGTTTTGCCACAATTCAATAGAACGATTTCCTCCCGAAATCCAAAACCAATCGTAAAAAAGACATGATTGTTCAAAAGCTATTTTTTTTATAAGTTTTGCAAAATCATCACCAGATTTTATATGTTTATACCTAAGCCTCATATCCTGAGCCGAGGTCAATAAAATTGTTATTCCTGGAGTAGCTTTACGCACCTTAGCAATTGTTTCTATTACTACAGCCTCCATATTTTCTGGTATTTTATCTTTGTATAAATAATTATTTGTACCAAAATCAAGAATCACTATATCTGCATTGATATGCGAAAATTGTTCATCAAAAAGCTTCTGAAGTATTATAGCTTCATATTTTGCACCTCCTATACCAAGATTATGGCATATAAGTCCGTTTGACTTATCGGATTCAATGCTAATTCCATAAAATTCAAAATATTGTTGTTCTTTTCTTTTTTTCTCTACTATTAATTTTACTGTTTTATCAACTTTAGGAATACTAATAGTAATGTATGGTTTTTTGTAACTATCTGATGTTTCTTCTGGAACACTAACTTCCTTACCATCAATGTATATTGAGAAATCAAAGCTTTTAATATCTTTCTTATAAAAAATTTTAATAATATTATAATCACTACGAAGTGCTTTCTTAAAATTTATAGAAAAACTTGCTGAATTGTCTTTAGTAATAGCAGTAAATCCAGAAATCCCCAAAGGTAATTTAGGTTTTATATGAATACTGTTTGCTGTCTTCCACTTCCCTTTATGTTCTGATTTATAATCTACTGCCGAATATGTTCGGGCAATAGAATATGGAAATATCATTCCTCGTCCACCAAAGCCTTTTATTTTTTGCAAGTCTGTACGCAAAACTCCTGTATATTTATCGGGTTGTATATGAGAATCGCCACAATGAGCAATAGTAATAATATGAGGCTTTTTATTGTTCCAACTATTAAAAAATTTTTCAAAATCTTTTTTGTTTTTATACTGAATTTTGTTTAGCTCGATATTTATAAAAGTATGTTTTTTAAAACTAATATTTTGTTTTTGTGCTATTGCAAAGCTGTTATTAAACAATAATAATAAACTTAATAATAGGTTTTGAAATTTATTTTTTCTGTATTTTTTCATCATTAATAGTCGTTTTTAAGTATATTTTTTTTTATAATATGTCTATATTTTCCTAATAAATTTGTTTCCTTTGATACGGTATAGTTCCTGTTTATAACAATAGTACTATGTACAAAAATAAAATCGGTTATTTGATTTTCTCTTATAAGTTCAACAATATTTGATTTATAATATCTGTAATCAGCAACATATACTTCCGAAAAATGTAAAGATAAGAAAGGTGCAAAAGCATTTCCGTTTGAATCTTTTATAACTAAAATTTTTCTATTTGTTTTAACATCAGATATTACTTTTAGGAGAGGAAAGTCGCCACCAAGAAAAACACTATAACTGTTTACGCCTTTGGCATATTCTACAATCAAATCTCCAGTTCTTCCTCTCTTAAAATCGTTTCCTCTTCTTGCTATTTTAATAGATGTAGTTATAGGAAATTTGTAATATACAACACTATCAGGATTTTGTTTTAGTTCGGGACTTAATGTAAGATTGTATAATCTTCCATAAAAAGGTTTTATTGCCTTTGTTTCAAAATCGGACAATTCATAGGGCGTAAAACCAGCCGAACTACAAAATGCACGATATGCATAATATGCACCAAGTCCTGTCCAATGGTGATCTGTATTAAAATACATATACTCTCCCTTATGTTTTTCGATTTCCTGATATACTTTTACAGACTTTACACCATATGCAAGTTTTAAATAAAGATAGTCTATTTCATTTTTTTCTCTTTCGCTATTAGCCCAGTTTTTTTCTGGTAAAAAATATTTATGTAATTGTGGTATTGCCAAACAATGTATTTGTGTTCTGGGTGATAGTACTTTTTGATACAAATTTACAAGTTCTGCAAATTTTTGCATTCTTTTTCTGCTACCACAATATAACTGAAAAGCTTTATTTTTATATACAAAAATCGCTCTATCATAGCTTATTACTTTTTCATTAACACTTTTTTTTGATTTAAGAGTATCATTTTTAACCATAACAGTAAGAGTATCCGATTTATTTGCAACAGAATCTATTAAGTCATCTTCAATTATTTGTTCTTCATCCAATTCTGCTGTGTTTTTAGAATGATAAACAGCTAATTTTTTGTTTTGAAAACCATACTTATTTTTCATTTCTTCGACAAAAGTAAGAAATTTCTCACGAAAAACAAAATTATCTGCATAATACAAATCAATACTATCTGTATAGTTTCCTGAAAAAAAACTTTTTGATGAAAATTTAGGAAATTTGCTTAGTTTACGTTGCTCATTTTCCGAAATTGCTTTTTTAGGAATAAGAAAAAACAGAAATCCACCAACAAAAATTACCAATACAAATACAATTATATTTAATTTAAAATGAAATTCGTTATTATTTTTTGGTTTCATATATCTTTTTTATAAAACTTTATTTTGGCAAAATTGTTAATTCAGAGAACTCTTATCAATTGTTAAATTATTGACTCCCCCTCGTAACGTTGGACACCAGCGATTAAGAAAGTTATTTATCGTGCCACGTTACAACGTAGCACGATACTGAATACGTAAATACCTTGTAATCAAAACCATCCAACTTTACGTTGGTAGCCAAATTATTAACAGAATATGTAAGCAATATTAAATAGGTCGAAGACCTTAAAATCTAAAATATAAAAAAGGATTATAGCTTTTACCAACTAATAGAGCTACTGAAACCAATATAAAAATCAAGTTTAGAAATACCACTCCATAATTAATAATATTCTGATTTGTTGTCCATTTTAATATATATTTTTGTGAAACTGTATATATTGGCATACTAACTATAATACTAAACAATATCCAATATATATTTGACAATAAAGAAGTTTGAACAGCTAAATCCCATAAAGGTTTATCCGTAAATCCAAAAATTATTGCTAAAAACTCTTTTAGTTTTCCTAAATCTGTATAATAAAATAATGCCCATCCTATAATTATAAAAAATAAAGAATATATATGATGAAAAAACTTTGGTATACGTTTTAGAAAATTAAGTATAAATATTTTTTCGAGTGTTACAATGCCTCCAAAATACAATCCCCATAGAATAAAATTCCAACTTGCACCATGCCAAAAGCCTGTCAAAAACCATACAATAAGTATATTTAATATCTGATTTTTTCGATTACCACCAAGTGGAATATAAATATAATCACGAAAAAAAGTTCCCAGTGAAATATGCCATCTTCGCCAAAAATCGGTTATAGAATTAGCAATATACGGGTGTTTAAAATTTTCAAAATAATGAAACCCAAAAATTCTTCCCAGTCCAATCGCCATATCAGAATAACCGGAGAAATCGAAATATATTTGTATGCTAAACATGAATAAACCAAACCATCCAGCACCAACCGATAGTTGAGAAAAATCGGCATCAAGATAAATTGCAGCAAGTTCGCCTGCCGTATTTGCTATAAAAACTTTTTTAAATAATCCTCTACTGAATCTTGTTATACCATCGCTTATATCTTTTCGTGTAGTTTTTCGATTATTAATTTCGCTATCAATATGGCTGTAACGTACAATTGGACCAGCCACAAGTTGGTGATACAAAGAAACAAACATCAAAAAACGGGAAAATGATTTTTGTGTTTCCACTTGACCTCTGTAAACATCAACAGTGTATGAGATTGTTTGAAATGTATAAAATGAAATACCGATTGGTAATAAAAAGGAAGGTTTTCCGAATGTACTCCCAAAAACAGCATTTACATTCTGAATTATAAAATCTGAATATTTGAAAGTCATCAATAAACCAATATTTATAATAACAGAAGATATAACACCAAGTATAGCTATTTTTTTTCCCTTATGCTTTCCTATAAACAAGCCATTACCATAATCGACAATTGATGAAATTATTAGTAATGAAATCCATATTGGTTCGCCCCAAGAATAAAAAAAAAGTGAAAATATTATTAATATCCAATTTCTATATTCTTGATTTTTAGATAAAAAATATAGAAATAAATTTAGAGGTAAAAATACAAAAAGAAAAAATAAACTTGCAAAAACCATTGTGTTGCTTGTAATAAATTAATTTCATATAATAAATAGTTCAAAGAGCTATTTATTTAACGGCTCAAATATAGTAATTATAAGTATATATTTTTGGCTTTGCCACATTAAAAGGTAATAGACCTTAATTTTTATTGTAAGTTCTCAATAGTTACTTTTTGATGCTTTTTTTATGGTTTATTTATATTTGGATAATGGACTTCTCAATAGTTACTTTTCACTTATATTCAAATAATTACCTAAATATAAAAATACTTTTTGTAAAATAAAATTATTTCACAAAAATAGAAATGGTTGAATAATAGACAAATACATAAAGTAAAGATATAAAAATAATAATAAAAAGTTTTTTAATATAATGTATAGTTCTACTTTACGAACTTAAAAGATATTGAAAATAAAATGTTTAGCATTCTTT
>JAOZVK010000243.1 GCA_029938185.1 Bacteroidales bacterium
AGAAACAACAAGCTGAAGCAGAGAAACAACAAGCTGAAGCAGAGAAACAACAAGCTGAAGCAGAGAAACAACAAGCAGAAATAGAGAAACAACAAGAAAAGTCTAAAAGACAAGAAGCAGAAAAACGAGAACAGCAAGCAAACTTAACATCTAAAGTCATCATACTATACCATGTAGAGAATAAAAGTAAAAAAGAAATATCTGAAATATTAGAAACCAGTATTGATAAAATAGATAAAATACTCAGCCATAAAACATAATTATTAGAGTGTGTTTATAATTTGCAGCAATTTTACAATAGTGAAGCTGATTTAACTGTCAAACTCTGTAAGTGTAGTCTAATAATTTAATAAAATATTTTTTTTGGTTGTGGCTTGATAGTATTTATACAAAATTAATATTTTAGACATATTGCATAATATCGTTCCTACGGAACTTTAAACATATGTGTTTAGCATGTTTACTACCATACTTTTGCCACGCTGTGGCTAAAAAAAAAGTAAAATTTATTTGAAATATAAAACATGCCATGTTTTATGCAAATACTATTAAGCCATAACATAAAATAAATTTTTTGTAAAAAAAACATTATTTTACTAAATTTGCAGAATATATTAATGTAACTTAGTAAACATTTTCCCATATCTAGTAAAGTGCTACTGTAATAAGACGTAAATACCTAAAGTAATAATGTTGAAAGTTAAAAGCTAAAAGTTTGCTTACGCCTGAAAAACAATCTATTATTAAAAATAAAATGTGAAAAAAATATTGTATAATTTATTATATTTTCTTAACAAAATCTTTAAAAACAACTGAGTTTCAAGGTGTAAGCCAATTCATAATTGTCATATACAACCTTATGCTTTCAAATGATTATCAAACTTTATAAACGATTGTCTTAATACACTACATTGCTTTATTATATATGTTGAAAATATAAATTATTTATAAAAATGACAGTAAAAGAAAGAATTAATAAATACTTTAAAAAAAAATCGAAATTTGCAATAATTAGCGATTTTTTGTTTGCAGCACTTATTATAGCTGTAATTATTCCAAGTTCAAGAATGCAGCTTATGGCATTTGTTAATAAAGTTAAAATTGCAATTGTTCAGCCTGATATTAAAAATAGTGAAGATGCTAAAAGATTAGTAAAAGCAGATTATAACTGGAACTTAATATCGCATGAAAACAAAAAAGTTAACTTGAGCGATTATAAAGATAAAATTATATTTCTTAATATATGGGCAACATGGTGTCCTCCATGTGTAGCTGAGATGCCAAGTATTCAAAAATTATACGATAGATATAAGGATAATAAAAAAATTGAGTTTGTTATTTTGAGTAGCGAGAAACTACCTAAAATTCAAGCTTTTTTAAAAAAACATAATTACACGTTTCCTGTATTTACAACAGAAAATCCAGCTCCAAAACCATTTTATACCAAAAGCATTCCCGTTACTTTTGTAATATCAAAAAATGGAGAAATTGTGATACATGAGATTGGAGCATCAAATTGGAATGGAGAAAAAGTTGTAAATCTAATTAATAAATTATTGAAAAATGAATAAATATAATGTAATTTTAATATCATTTGTATTATTATTTAGTATAAGTTCGTGCACCGAAATTATTGATATAGAACTCAATGATGCTGGAAACAAAAGAGTAGTTGTAGACGCAAGAATCACTAATCAAACTAAGGCACATATGGTGAAGCTAACATATTCGACAAGCTATTTTGCCAATCAAAAAGCAAATGCCGTAAATGGTGCAAATGTCAGCATAACAGATGGTACTAACACATACCCATTGTCTGAAACCAATGGTGATGGAATATATTACACAAATCCTGATGTGAAAGGAGAAGTTGATAAAACTTATACTTTGAATATCGAATTAAGCGATGGAACAAAGTATACAGCAAGCTCTTACATGGCATCATTAATAGACGCTGATAAAATAGAATATAAATATGAAGAAATTAAACAAAATCCTTTTACGATAGCATACGTATATAATATTTATCTATTTGTACAAGAAGACCCTAAATTAGGAAACTATTACATGTGGAATTATTATATTGACGACCAAATAGCTACAGACACATTAAAGCTAAAAATATTTTTCGATGATAATAATGTTAATGGTAGTTATATTGCTAATTGGGCAGTTTTTTCAATTGAAGAAGAGGATATTGTAAATGATAAAACCAAAGTAACAGTAGAGGGGCTGTCGATTTCAAAAGCAGAATATGATTTTTGTGTAGCATTTATGCTAGAGACCGAATGGAAGGGAGGCTTGTTTGATGGACCTCCTGCAAATATTCCTTCAAATATTTCAAATGGAGGATTAGGGTTTTTTAGTGCATCTGCTGTCACCTCGAAAGAGACATTTGTTTATAGAGAAAGGAACACACCCTAAATCCATTCATAGACACAATGTAAAGTTTTGTTAAAAAATGTGAGCTTTATATAGTATGCTACTCTACATGTTTTTATTGTAAAAGTAATTTCAATGTAAGCCTGAAAGGCTTCAAGCCATCACATGGAACAATGCCCTGTGGCTAAGACGTGTATCATAATGAAAGGGTAATGACATATTATTAATATCTTAATACTCTATCTTCAAGTTTTTTTTTTAAATATTTGTAATTAAATTTGGTAAAACACAACGCATTAATAATCAAATGTTTAAATATTATCTCAGCATTATTCGCCAATTTTATTAATTTTTCTTTTGTATTTTTACTATCAAACAATGATTTAACGAGTTGCATGAAATTTTCAACAATAACTTTTTCTCGTAGGCTACCTACTGTAAAAGCTGGTAATTTGTCTTCAATTTGTACTTTTTGTTCAGGATGAAAGAGAAGACAATGATTTAGCAAAAGGCTCAAGATCACGCCTCGATATGATTCTTGGCTACACGTATAATATTGGACATTATTTTATTTTTTGACAGGATTTACAGGATTGATTTTTATCCTGTTACGAAACACCTGATAAACAAGACTGTCCAACTTCTGACGGGTAGCCAAAAATGCCAAAATTTCTTAATAAATTGCAATAATCCAGTATTTTTGTAAATATTATTATAATACATTGATATACAAATAGTACAAATGTATATTTAGATTAATTTTAATAATCTATTTATGAGTAATTTACTAACTCCGAAACTTCAGTTTATAATATATAATTTATTGAATTTATTTTTTAATAAATTCAATATTTATTCTATATTTGCCTATCAATATATACACAAAAGTCAAAACTACACTTTGTTTGTCAAATTGCATTAAATTATAGAATTTATAGACAATAAGTAAGTTCTCAATAGTTAGGAAATTACGAATTATAAATTACGAATTACGAATAGGTTTACACCTAAATATTAAGTATTTTACAAAAAACAAATCGGAAAATTATTTTTTAACGATTCCTAAGACATAAATTGATTAAGTTTACAAATGTAATAATTTGACAGGATTTACATAATTAACAGGATATTTTAAACATGTAAATCCTGTAAATCTTGTCTAAATAATACTAAACAAACTTACGTCTTGTTACAATAGTAAGATATTCGACCTATTTAATGTGACTTACACATTTTTGTATACAAATGAATTACAGTTGATTGGATAAATGCGAATACCGAAAACTTTTGTTACAGTAGTATTACAAAAGTTTTTCAATATTTATATTTTGTTAAGTAACATATTGAGTAAGTGAACAGTTAAAAGTTTGCTTACGCCTGATAAACAACATAATATAAAAAACAAAAGTGTCGTTTTTATATCAACCTACTTAATATACATTTTGTTAATTACTTAATTTTAGACTTATACTGTAAACGGTTATAAACTTACATTTTAAATTACCTAATTCCAACTTTAACAAAGTTTTAAACTTTGTCAAAGTTAAATTCACAACCGTTCTAAGTATATAGTCTAATTAATTTGGTGTTTTTTTTGGTTACAAACTTACGACTTTTTTCGTTTACGTTTTTTCTTTTTATTCATTTCTGCTTGAAGCGGTGCTACATACTGACTATATAAATCAAACAAAAACTCAATACGTGCCCGTTCGTTTGTAAATGCTTGCGGACGATAACACAAATCTACGGCTTTATCTAACTGGTTGTGTGTTTTTACCAAACTTGGAGGCATTGTCAAAGGGTCGTATAAAACAGCCAAACTACTATCCGGAAATTCTAATCTTGTATCTAATACTTTTTGTGCTGCTTTTTCTACTCGCTTTTTTTGTTTGTCGTTTATATCTTTTGGGAATGGGTAATTATTGTAAACTATTGTATTTGAATATCTGAAGCGACTTTCCAATCTGCCACAAGTATATTTTACCCAAGTCATGTGCATTTCGGAAGTTAGAGTACCAAAATCATAGAGTGTTGCATTAGGAACAGAAAAACAAGAATTATTTAAAATGCTATCTGATTTTAGAAAACCAATTGGTATATATTTTCTGTTTTCAGATGAATGTGAGGGCATTAAAATATAATCCTCTTTTGGTTGTCTGTTTTCAGTAAATTGAGACGGAAAGTTAGCCAATTTTTGTGTAGCTATCTTGCTGCTTGCCAGTCTCATTTCTTTAACTTTATTTAGACGTTCAAGAACCAACGGCATTATTTTTAATTCTTTGGGGTTGATATTTTCCAACCAAAGACACCAACGTTTTTCTCCTTTCAAAAACTCTCTTGCACTAATAAATGGTCTAATATATTTCTCAGCATTGGGTTCTTTTCTAATGAAATTCATTTTTTCTAAATCTTTCATTAATAAGTTTCCGCCGTCAGTAGGTTGGCTTCCTTTCATCATTTCAACTACAGAACTTATTGGTTTTCTTATTTTTTTGATGAAATAATTTTTTGTTTCAATTAGATATGGACTTATTTTTGAAACTTTAATTTCTAGTGGCTCTCCTGCAATATCTTCAAAATCAAAAAGTTTTTTAGTTTTTATATTAAAATTTGAAAATCCTGTAATTACAACATGAACAGCTGCATTTCCTTTGGCTTCATTATTCCATTTAAAAGTTCGATAGGCGAAGAAAATATTTGTATTATATTTATTTATTAGTTCACGCCATAATATCCCAACCTGCTCGCCTTGTGAAATTGAATTTGTGGAAACAAAAGCTACTTTTATCTTTGTTTCTTGTATATATTTTGCAGCTTTTAAAAACCATGAAGCAACATAATCTAATGCCCCTGCACCTTTTATATTGCCAAAAACAAGTTTCATATCATGCTTTTGCTTTTTTGTTTGTAATGAATAACCAATAAACGGCGGATTCCCCAAAATATAAGAAAGTTCATTTTTAGAAACAAGACTTTTCCAGTCAGTTTGCAAAGAATTAGCATGAATAATATTAGCCGATTTTTTAATAGGAATACGGACAAAATAACTTCCAAACTTCTCGGATATTTGCATATTTTGTTGATGGTCTATTAGCCACATAGCTACTTCGGCAATTCGTGCAGCCCACTCGTCAATTTCTATTCCGTAGAATTGGTCAATATTTATCCAAACAATATTTTCAATGCTTATAACTCTATCATTTTTATATATAATTTTTAAAATTTCAAATTCTAATAGTCGTAGTTCTCTGTATGCAATTATCAAAAAATTACCAGAACCGCAAGCTGGGTCAAGAAATTTCAATTCGCCTAAGCGTTTGTGAAACTCTGCAAGTTTTCTTGAATTTCCTTTTATTTTGTGAAACTCGTCCCAAAGCTCGTCAAGAAACAGCGGTTTTATAAGTTTCAAAATATTTTTTTCGGAGGTATAATGTGCGCCAAGATTTCGCCTTTCTTTTTTGTCCATTATACTCTGAAAAAGAGAGCCGAAAATTGCAGGCGATATTAAACTCCAATCCATTGCACAACTTTCTATCAAAATTTTTCGCATTTTGCTGTCAAAAGCTGCAAGCCTTAGATTTTCGTCAAATAATTTTCCGTATATATATGGGAATTGTGCGTAGTTTTCATCAAGATTTTTAAGTCTTTTTTCGTTTGGAGTATTTAGTACCTGAAAAAGTTGAGCAATCTTTGGAGCAAGGTCGCTAGCGTCTTCACTTGTTTGATTTTCAACAAAATCCCACAAAATATCTTTCTCAAAAATTCCTGTATCATCAGCAAAAAGCATAAAAAGTAATCGCACAAGATAAATTTCGAGTTCGTGACCATCGTATCCTATCTCTTTGAGCAAATCGTGTAATTTGCCCATTTTTTCGGCAGCTTTTATATTTATCGGGTCTTCTTCACGAATTTTTATTTTCTGATAACCAGCAATAAATCCAAAAAGTTTAATGTTTTTATGTAGTTCCGAAAGCACAAAATTATGTTGTGTATTTTCGTCTAAATCATAAAGTCTAAAATTTTCAAAGTCCGAAACCAGAATATATTTTGGAAGTTCATCTTCTTTTAATCCAGGAAAATAATCAATTGCTTGCTTAAAAGCTTTGTCTAAATCTTTTCCTTTCGATTTGTGTTCAATTATTAATCGTCCTTTCCAAAAAAGGTCAATTCTACCGTCCTTGTTACCAAGTTTTTTTACAGAATGTTCAAAACTGCTTACCCTTCTTTGACTGATACCGAAAACATTAAAAAATTCTATCCAAAAAGATTGAGCTTCGGCATTTTCTTTTTCAGCATCTTCCCATTCTTTTGAAAATTTTATTGCTCTTGGTTTTATTTCGTTCCAACTTAGTGGCATAGTTTATTTTTTTATTAATTTATTGTAAATCGTGTTGTCTGTAACTATTACAATATTAAGCGAATGATACTTTGAATAACTGAACCATTGAAAGTCTAATTCCACACAAAATAGGTTCTTAGAGCCTTTTGTCGCTACTTACGCATAAACAATTTTCCTATTATTGATTAGGAAATTACGAATTATAAATTACGAATTGGTTTACACCTAAATATAATTATCTTAAAAAAAAACAAATCGGAAAGTTATTTTTTAACAATTCTTTATCAGTTTATTAAAAAACAAAAATAAATTTGTGCGTAAATAAACTTGATGAACCCTAAATTTACTTCTCATTAATTAAATATGTTAAAAGTTGGTCAGTGTATAAAAGTAAAACTGAAGTTAAAGGTAGTGCAATTAGCAATCCGAAAGTTCCTAATAAAAAACTCCAAACAGAAACAGATACCATCATTATAACAGGGTTCATTGAGGAAACATTTTTCATTATTTTTGGAAAAAGAACAAGCTCTTCAAGTATAGAAGAAAGTATAAATATGCCGAAAATTATTCCGAAATATAGAAAAAAACTACCATTGGTTTCAATTGATAACATTAAGCAACTAAATGCCAAAGGTATTAATACTAAGTATTGTAAATAGGGAATAAAGCATAATATACCAGCAACAAAACCTAAAAATAAAGCTCCAGGAGTACCAACAATAAAAAAAGTTGTTGTATAAATAAACATTAATATTAATACAACTTTACTTCGTTGCTTAAAATAAATAACAAAAGTTTTTTTTATGTCGCTTTTTAATCTAACTATTCTTTCTACTAACTTACTTTTTTGCTTATGTTTAAAATACTTATTAAACTTTCTTTCAAAATATTCAAAATCATAGATAATAAAGAGAAAATATACGATAGATGTTATAAATATTAAAATCCAATTTAAATCTCCACTAGTACCCTCTTCTTTATTACTTGATGTAAACATGGAAGTAAAACTTGATATAGATTCTTTAATTTCATCTGTATTAATAGATTCTGTTAGATTATCTGTATCAATAGTTTTTGTTATATTTTCTATATTTAAAGAATCGTCTTCAGCCATACCAAGACTTTTCTTTAAATCTTCTTCTGAATATATTTCATCAATGTAAGATTTAATTTTTTTTGTTGTTTCATCAATATTTTCGCTATTGTTTGATACATAATTCCTAATCGCATTGTTTAAACGTGTAAAATCATTATTTATATATTTTGCAAGTAGCACAGTTGAACCCAAAAATATAATCATACTAAAAATTAAAAAAAATGTTACAGCTATACTACGGTTTGGAACAATTCTTTGTATTTTTCTGATAATTGGATTAAAAACATAGGCAAAAGCTAAACCAAAGAAAAATGGTAAGATGATATTTGCAAGAAAGTAAGAAATTAATATAAATGTTGCAAGCAAAGAAAAAAAAATTATATCTGATTTATATTTTTTCATTTTTTTAAAGTTTATTTAAACATAAGGCAAATCACAAATAATAATTAACCATTTGCACTTGTTCTTTTAACCTTTA
>JAOZVK010000244.1 GCA_029938185.1 Bacteroidales bacterium
AAAGAATGCTAAACATCTTATTTTTAATATCTTTTAAGTTCGTAAAGTAGAATTAAATTTAGTTTTTAACTTATAACTTAGTAGCAAGCACACAAGTTTTTTTAAATTTTTTAACACTACCATCTAAATTAAATATCTCAAAGTGTATTACATGGATTCCAATTTTTGCTTTTGCTCCGCCTTCATCTAATCCGTCCCATGTTAATAGTCCATTGTCCGATAAGGATTTATTACTGGCAATATGTCTTACCAGTTTACCTTCGGAGTTATAAATTGTAACATTTGCAACATAGCCAGCTTCATCAAATTTGTAATGCAAAGTCAAAAGGTCATTATATCCGTCATTATCAGGCGAAAAAGTTTCAGATTCTAACTTTATATCATCTTCAACAGAAACCTCAGTATCATTATATTGCGAATTTTTATAAGCAGGAGTAGCATAACCAACATCAGCAGATGCCGAATGCCAATTTGTTTTTTCGCTTGTGGGTTTGTCAAATCTTATCCTTTCGAGCGAAATACCTTCATCATTACTCAACAATTTGAAATGCATATCATCATCATATGAAAGCTCATCAATAATAATATTATCCACACCTAATAATACAACTATTCCTTTATCATCAGCAAACGATGGCATTGATGCTAATTCGATAAAACCGTCTTCGTTTGTTGTAGTATATTCCAACAGAGTTTTTTCTTTACTTGTTGTAAGAACCATATATTCATTTGATTTAATAATTAAGCTTGTTTCAGAAATAGTTTTAATTGATTTTAAACTATTATCTTCTTCATCTTTTGATGCTAATTTTATATTTTTCAAATCAATGTCAAATGTTGAATTATTATAAATTTCAACAAAATCAACTCCTTCTGAATATGGATTAAATAGCACTTCATTTATAATTAAATCAGAAGCTTTGGCTTCGTAGTAAGTAAAACTCAAATCTGCGTTTGACATTGTATTACCATTATTATCTTTGACTCCCGAAATTGAAATGGTGTATTCTTGACCATTAACAAAAGTATTATCAAATGTTAGTTGAACTATTTTTGTGTTGCTTGGGTCTCTTACAGCAGTAGTTGGGTTTCCAATACTGTTATTTACAGTATAGTTGCTCAGGGTTTCGGAGCTTGTAATTTCAATATGTTCCGAAAATATAATTTGTACAATTGATTTTGATATAATATTAACACTTTCTGGAAATATTAGCTTATATGTAAAACTGATAGTTTTGTTACTCATTGCATTTTTGCAATAGTCTTGCATATTGCTAATAGATATATTATAGGTACTTCCATCTGATAGTTGATTTGTGAATTGCAAAATAACCGTTTTTTTGCTTGTATCCGAAATTGAAACTTCATAAGGTTTTTCAATACCATTATCAACTGTATAATTATTAATATCTAACACATAGTTAGCATCAATTTCTTTAGTGTAAACAACAGCTAATTTATTTGACGAAATTAGTTCAAGTCTGCTAACATCTGGACTTATATTGTCAGGATTTGGTGTATAAACAGAATTTAGACCGGCAGGAGTTCCACCTTTGCTGTCGATTGCCGCTTTCCAGTTATTTAGAGTTCCACAAAAATTCTCATGGTCAATACGTTCCAAAGACCAACCACCATCATCTTTATTTTCATCTTGATACCATTCATCTGAGTATTCGGTTCTTGTAATTTCAGTAGATTTGTTATTATATAAAATAATTTCTTTTCCTGAATTACTTAAATCGGTTGTTCCTAATATTTTTACAACATCAACATATGAGTCAAAAGCAGTTCCTGATGAACTTGGTACAAGCAATAAATATTTTTTTGATTTAATGGTAGATACCGGAAATGTTTTTTTAGTTGTACCAATTTGAATCGACCAGTTTTCTAAAGAAATATCATTGTCCGTATTATTATAAAGTTCAATATATTCATATTCTGGCAAACCTACCGATGGGCTTGGGTCAGCCATTATTTCATTTATTACAATACTATTTTGAGCCATATATGTAAAATTGCTACTTGCATTACTAATGGTTTTATCGTCAGTATCTTTTATATTTGCAAGCGTAATTGTGTAATTTTCACTATATAATTCGCTTACAGTTAATGTAACTTTTGAGTCAGATAAACTTGCACTTGATATTGTTATATTATTATCTTTACTATCTTTTATAGTATAATTACCAATTGTTTCGGCACTTATTTTTTCAAGATTTTCAGAAAAATTTAATTCAACTTGTGTTGCCGAAACTACATTTACACTAATCAAAGCCGGTGGAGTATTTATTGATTTTATACTAACATTATCAAACCATAATTTTCCTGCATTTGATGCCGTTTGAACATCAAAGACCAAACCACAAAATGCTGCACTTGTTATATCGGTATTGGTGGAAGTGCCTGCTAAGTAAAAATTATCATAATTTGCATAAGAATCATATTTTAACTCCCATTTACCTGTTGGATTTCTAATTACTTCAATACTAACAGTATTATCCTTGCCCCAATCAAACTCTGTACTTATTAAACTTTCTGAAACCTGTCCATCTACCACTTTCCATAGAGTTAATATATCGCTTGAACCTGTCATATTAACACCTACTGCATAACCATCTACTGTACTTGAGTTTAAATTGGACTCGGAAGCTGCCAAATAAAACCAGAATTTATTTGTACTTGATGGGTCAAAATCACCATTTTTTAAATCAAACTTCCAAATGGTTTTGCCAATACTCATATCATAAGCCGATAAATCATATGAAATATAACTGGTAGCAGTAGCATTACTCAAATTATGCATCAACGAATAAGAACCATCTATTGGTTTATATGTCATTACTTTCCAGTCAGTAGTATTTATCCAAGCCGGACTTGTTAAATCAGCATCCTCAAAATCATCATTTAATAATGTTGTGCTTGTTGCAAACATAATACTTTCGTTTGTTGATGATAAACCGCTTGCATCATCGCTAATTTGAATCTCAAAATCAGATTCATTGTCATACTGAATATCTGCCCACTGAAATACTCCTGCTACTAACGATTTTCCACTCAAACCGCTTGCAGAGCTTAATATTCCGCTACCTGTTGATTTTTGCAAACTTACCGCATTAGTTGCATCAATATCAATATTTGTATTAGCATCTGTTGCAGCTACTTTTACAGTAAAGCTTGTACTAATTGCTGATATTGAAGCTGGAATAAAAGTATAATGTAGTTTTGTTGCACTAACATCAATTGTAAATATATTTGAAGTAATATCAGATGCAAAATTATTATTAAGTTCCGAACCTGTATAATATTCAGTCCAATCATGATTATTTGCATCAATCATAAATTGAAGTTTTTGACCATCCTCAATGTTTGTTTTTCTGAGGTAAACAGATAACGTAAACTCTTTGTTTGAGGAGTTTGCTATATCTAAATTTCCGGTACTTATAGAAAAACTTATTTCCGAATCGCTTATAGTTGGTGTACCAGTTGTTATATCTATTGTTCCATCATTTAATTTTATACCTTTAATATTTTTAACCCAACTTGCTCCATTGCTTGGATAGGCATTTTTAATAACAATTTTTTTTATTTCTGTATCCAAATTATCATTTGTACCTAAGTCTGAAATTTTAAATTTAAAAACATCTATTGTATTAGATGAGCTATTTTTTAATGAAGAAATATTTGCCACTGCTATTTGACTTGTTGGGTTTTCTACTTTTGAATCCCTATCAACAGTCGAAATATTATCGGTGAGAGCAGTTTCAAAGCCGCTTGCTTGTGCCTGTACTCTGAAATTTTCGGCTTTATTATTTTGTAAATCATTCCAAGTGAAATTACCATTTACAGATTGGCTTAAACCTGTTGCTGATGATAATGTCCCAGCACCGGAAACAAGTGATAGTGTAACTGTTGTTGATGTATTATCTGCATTACTGTTTTCATCAACAAGCGATATTTTAGCTTTAAAATTTGTATTTACATTTGCATCATCAGGAACAGACGAAAACTCTAGTTTTGTACCTGTAACAGCAATAGTAAACTCATTGGAAACAATATCAGTACCAAAACTTGCTGCAAATGTAGAGCCGCCGTTTCTTGTTGTCCATTCATGATTATCTTCATCAATAATAAATTTTAATACTTTTTCATCTTCAACTTTTCCAGTGGTTTTAAGATAAACAGATAGTGTTATTTCTTTTGTAGTATTATCCAGTATATTTAAAGCATTTGCAGAAATAGGAATAGAAATATAATCATCATTTATTGTAACCGAACCTGTTGAAATATCCGAACTGCCATCATTTAATTTAACACCTCCAATATTATTTGTCCAATCGGCATCATTGGCAGGATTTGCATTTTTAATTTTTATCAGCAATACTTTTGTATCAACTCCATCGCCTCCCAAGTCAGATATTTTGAATTTAAAAACCTCTATTGCTTCGGCTTTTGTGTCATTAAGTGCGTCTATATTTGTCGCTGTTATTTGAGTAGTTGGGGCAAGCGATTTTGAAGTACTATTTCCAGATATTGCAATATCACTGGTCAATATACTTGTAAATCCGCCTGCTTGTGCCGATATTTTGAAAGTTTCTATTTTGTTGTTTTGTAAATCGTTCCATGTGTATGTTCCTGCTACAAGATTTTGTGTTAGTCCTGTTACAGAAGATAATGTTCCGCTACCTGTTGAGTTTGTTAATGTAATAGAGTTTGTAGCTCCAATATCAGTATTACCATTAGCATCGGAAGCACTGACAGTTAACGAAAAGTTCGTATTTACATTTGTACTTGCTGGCACTCCACTAAAATTTAGTTTGCTTGCTGTAACATCTATTGTAATATTATTTGATGTAATATTGGTACCAAAATCAGATGAAAAAGAAGAGCCGGAAGCATCAGATTCCCACGAATGAGCATCTGCATCAATTTCAAATTGAAGTATTTTACCGTCACTAATATTTGATGTATTCAGATAAATTGAAAGAGTAATTTCTTTATTACTAGCATCGCTAATATCCAAATCGCCTGAATTTATTGTAATATCAATTTTAGAATCAGTAATATTAGTACTAGCAATGGAAATATCTCCACCGTCATTTAATTTAACTGCTTGAATATTATCAGTCCAATCAGAATTATTAGCAGAACCCGGAAATATACTTATTTTAGTAACTTTAGTAGCTTTTGTATCACCACTTCCCAAATCGGTAATTTTGAATTTGAATACATCAACAGCCTCAGCATCAGTATCAGCAGTTGATGAAATTAATTTTGCACCAATTTGTGCATCTGGAACTTCTGCTTTTGAAGTATTGTCATTTGAATTAAAATCTGTTAAAACAAGGTCGTCTATATAGTGCGTTGTTTCATCAGCACTACGACAAATTCTTAGTCTTACTGTTCCTGCAATGTTTATGTTTATTGTATGTTTGACATATGAAGTTGTTGAATGCTCTATTTCAGCTATATCTACCCAATCACCATTCCATCTTTGAATTTTCAGTTTATTATTTGATGCTGTACCCACCGCATGAAGCCTAGAATAAAAAGTTAAAACACCTGGATTATCTACTGGAGGCAATTCAAACCAGTCTCCAACATCGTTAAATCCAATAGCATAACCATTGATTCTTTTTTTTGACGACAACATATTAACGCTGTACCCCTCCCATGTTTCACCATTATCAATTGTTTGTGTCCAGTCTCCATAGTTTTTATTTATCCACCCTTCACCACTAGTAAATTGAGTATTAATAATATCAGTAGCATAGCTTATATGTGCATTTATAGTGCAAATCAGTAGTAATAAAAAAAATATTTTTCTCATTTTGCTAATATTTTAGGATTTATATATAATTTTGGCAGTTGCAAACAAATTTAGGTATAATTTAAACACTTATAAAATTTTTTTTATAAAATTAATTATAAAACATAATAATATGAAAGTTGCAGTAGTAGGAGCAAGCGGAATGGTTGGCAATATAATGCTTAGAGTACTAGAAGAAAGAAATTTTCCTATTTCGGAATTATTAGTTGTAGCATCTGAAAAATCGGTTGGCAAAAAATTAACTTATAAGAATGAAACACATAAAGTTATAGGTTTAAATGAGGCTGTGGCAGCTAAACCAGATATAGCACTTTTTTCGGCAGGTGGAGAAACATCAAAAATATGGGCACCTAAATTTGCCGAAAATGGAACATTTGTTATTGATAACTCTTCGGCTTGGCGAATGGATAATAATAAAAAGTTGATTGTTCCTGAAATAAATGCCGATATATTAAGTATAGATGATAAAATTATTGCTAATCCCAATTGTTCAACTATTCAAATGGTAGTGGTTTTGGCACCCTTGCACAAGAAATATAAAATAAAACGAATTGTTGTATCAACATATCAGTCGGTTACAGGAACAGGTGTTAAAGCTGTAAAGCAAATGGATAGCGAGAGGAAAAATATTGAGCACGAGGCTGTTTATCCTTATGAAATTGATAAAAATTGTATACCTCATTGCGATGTTTTTTTAGAAAATGGATATACAAAAGAAGAAATTAAACTTGTAAACGAAACAAGAAAAATACTTAATGATAATTCTATAAATATAACAGCAACAGCCGTAAGAGTTCCAGTAGTTGGTGGACATTCGGAATCTGTAAATATTGAGTTCGAGAATTCTTTTGATATTGATGATGTAAAAAATTTATTGGCAAATACCAAAGGTGTTATTCTACAAGATGATATTGATAAAAATATTTATCCTATGCCAAAATACACAGAAGGTAAAGATGAAGTATTTGTTGGTAGAATAAGAAAAGATTTTTCAAATAAAAATAGTCTTAATTTATGGATAGTTGCTGATAATTTGCGAAAAGGAGCAGCAACAAATACTGTTCAAATTGCTGAATATCTTATTGAAAAAGGTATTATTTAAGTTTTTTGGCTTATTTAATGTTATACTTTAAATGGTTCAATTATTCAATAATACAAATATGATGGGCTTCATGTTTCTTTATAAATTCGTCCCTTATTACTAAGACCTGCAAGGTTTTAAAAACCTTGTAGGTCTGTTCTAAAAAAACTTATTCCTGCAAAACCAAATCCATACCAGGCATTTCAACTTCCAAATAACTAAACATATCGGTATCTTTTATATTTGGCATTTCAACACCGCTGATATTTGTTTCTTGTATTGCTTGTTTTGCTTTTTGGCTTATTATTATTTGACCATCTAATCCCCAAATATCATAATTTATATGATTTTTGAAATGTATTTTTTTTGAAGATATTAAATATAAATTTTCGGCTTGTATTTCAGTTTGATTTTGATAGTCTTTATATGATTTTATATCAGGCAAAACTTTAATATAATTATCAAAAATATTATCAATAACAACAAATTTTGATTTATTATAAATTATTTCATCTAAATAATCGTGAATAAAATGTAGAACATAATATTTATATGATTTACCAAACAAATTTATTTTTGCTTCGTAGTATCTATGTTTTGGAATTGTTAATGTTTCTAAAACTGATTTTAGTTTGGGTGAAATTACCAAACAATATGCATCGGGACTTCCAATATCCCAGCTAAGATAATCTCTTAATATTTTTGGAACACCTTTCCATTCTGTAAGTTTAAAATCAATTAAAGAATTTATTTTATAAAAACTCTCATCAGTAATTTTATTTACATAATCAATCTCAGAGAAAACTGTTGGTGGAACACCTACATTGTCTTCAAGTATTGACTTTAAACGATAATAATCCATAATGCTATTTATATAGGTTGTTTATTTTAGTTCCCTTAATAATACAATCCTCTTTAATCAATAATTCTATTTCCTTAATTTTTTTGTATAATCTATTCTGAAATAATTTGATTTTTGTCTCCTGTTTTAGAGTTTTATTTATAATCGTTTTTGAATATATTTCAGCAATTGTTTCTTTTATTTTTCTTTGATATTTTGGATGGTTAGCATGAATCCCTCCTGTGCTTTTAAGAAACTTTTTAACCAAAATTCCATTATCTATAGTATTGAATTTCAGCACACCTCCATTATTGAAAAAATATTGTAATTCTTTTGAATTTTCCAATAATTCAACTGGAATAATATGATGTGCTTCATATTCCTTTATAAATTCGTCCCAGGTTTTTCCCGATTTTTCAAACTGTTCTTTATATAATGCTTTTGTTTCAGCATGGTTTTTTATATTGTTTCTTAATTCTGTCGATTTTCTAAAATGTTTGGCA
>JAOZVK010000245.1 GCA_029938185.1 Bacteroidales bacterium
AAAAATCGCAAAGCAAAACCACGCAAACCACTGACAACCGGCCTAATGATATGCACATTTTCATCAATCCGTTTGCTTATTCTAATTATTTTTATTTCGGTTTTGTGGCGATAAAAAAAATCTCAGTTCGACAAACAAATTAATCAAATTGTTACATAATATTTATGAAATATATAAATTGTGAAATTTAGATTTTTTGAATACTGTTTTTGTTTTCAAAGGTTCTTATTTCATTACTGCCTAATCGGTTCTCTATTCATATAAAGCCTGAATTATACATTTTTTTGCTGTTAATATTTCTCATAATCACTGTCTAATTTATCATTGTTCGATAAGTTTAAATTATATCCGTTGTTTTTATTTTTGTTTGTTAATTGTCTGTTTTTTTGTTGATTTTCTGTTTTTTGTTCTGTTGTTCTATAAAATTGAAAATCATCAATCTTAAATATAGAAATCAAATCTTTTAATTGCTCTGCTTGTGCTGATAATTCTTCGGCAGAAGATGACATTTCTTCGGCTGATGCAGAATTTCGATTTGTTATTTCTGTGAGTTGCTGAATTGATGTATTAATACTTTTAACACTACTTTCTTGTTCTTTACTTGCTTTAACAATGTTATTTACAAGTTCTGCACTATTTAATATTTCAGGGATTAATTTTGTTAATTTTTCTCCTGCTGTTTTTGAAATATTTTGACCTGTTTTTGACAATTTATCAATTTCTTCTGATGCGTTTTTTGTTTTATCTGCAAGTTTACGTATCTCATTAGCAACAACTGCAAATCCTTTTCCACTTTCGCCTGCACGAGCTGCTTCAATTGCTGCATTTATCGAAAGTATATCAGTTTTATTTGCTATTTCAGAAATGATTGTTATTTTTTCGCTTATTTCTGAAACAGATTTTATTGTTTGTTGTAAAATTTTATTGCTATTTTCTGTTTCTTTCGCTGATTTTGAGCTAACTTTTTTTGTATATTCAGCTTGTTCAGTATTTGAGTTTATTGTAGCAACCATTTGTTCCATTGATGATGCTATTTCTTCTGTTGTCGATGCTTGTTCGCTTGCCCGTTCTGAAATTTGGACAGAAACTGAGTTTAACTGATTTCCGGCATCAAGAACTGAACCTGATACTTTTTGTATATCAAATATTATTTTCCTGAAATTATTTACCATTGTTTTTAAAGTATTTGCAAGTTTACCGATTTCATCGTTTCCTGCAATATTTATTTTTACGTTTAAATTGCCGGTTGATAGTTGCTCGCCTATTTCTGATAAGTCTTGTAATGGTTTTAATGTTTGTTTAAGTATAAATATAATGATACCTACACTTATTAATAACAGCACAAATGCAATTAATAGTTCTTTAAATAATTGTGTCCGTATTTCTTTGTAAATAAAATCTTTTGGAATATTTGTTTCTATTAACCAAGGTGTTTCGCTTAACCCAAAATTTATTGGAATATAAATAACAATATTATCATCAGTTTTGTTAATTTTCTGTTTATTATCATTTATGAGTGTTAATAAATTGTTTGATATTTCTGTTTTATTAACTTCTTTGATGTTTTTTCCAAGTAGTGTAGTGTCCTTTGAATTAGCTACATAAGTTCCATTATTCGACAATATTGTAATTGAAATACTTGTATCTCGCAATTGCTTCTTGTTTAATAAAGATTAGACATCTTTCTAATTCAATTCATTGATTAATAAAATTTTAGGATATTTCAAAAAAAAGTATTATAATTGTCAAATTATTAATAATCAATAAATTAACAATTATGAAACCGAATTTTGAAGAAGCAAAGTTACAAAATAAAGCTGATTTTCTTAGAGACACAGGACTATCATTAGACAAATTTATTATTGTAATTGACTTGGTAACTGAACATATTAAAAGAGTACAAAAACAAAATCCAAATAAAGCTAAAGGTATAAAACCCTCTATTTTGGTAGAAGATAGGATCTTATTAACTGTTTACTATTTACGACACTATCCTACATTTAAAAACTTGGGTGATATTTTTGGTATCAGTGAATCTTATGCAAATAAAATTTATCATTATATTTTAAACATTTTAGTCCAAGAATTACATGTTACTGGAAGTAAAGAATTATTAAATAAAGATTTAGATACAATAGTAATAGATGTAACAGAGCAACAAATAGAACGCCCAGTTAAAAATCAAAAAAAATATTATTCAGGTAAAAAAAAAACATACAATTAAGGTACAGATAGTTATATGCCTGTTTACATTAGAAATAATTTGCATACGAGTAGAAAAAGGTTCGGTTCATGATTTTAAAATCTTAAAAAAAAGTTGTTATTACATTCACCATGATTTGTTAATCCTTGTAGATTCTGGTTATCAAGGAATAGACAAAATTCATAAAAATTCATGGTTTCCTTTTAAGAAAAGTAAACAAAAAACATTATCAAAAGAACAAAAAAAAGACAACAAATCATTATCAGAACTCAGAATTTTTGTAGAGAATATAAACAGATGTTGCAAAATATTCAGAGCTACAAAAGAAACTTACAGAGGTAAACATAAAAACTACGGCAAAGTATGGAATGTTGTTGCTGCCTTAGTAAATTTGAGAAACTTATCATAAAATATTAATTGGAAAGATGTCTAATATATTAAATTACTAAATTCATCATTGCTCTGGCTACTTGAATTATTACAAGATACAAATGAAAATATCAAAGTTAATAATACCACGTTTATTATAAATTTATTCATTTTGTTTATTATTTACAGTTAGTATTTAATCTAATATCCTGTTTATCAACATTTAAATCATTTATTAAGCGAATTTTTATAGTTGTCGCACTTCCACAGCAATTAATACTTTTAAATTTTACCATAGCATTAAATAATTCTTTTTCAGCTTCCTTTAATTTGCCTTGTTCGTAGTGAATTATACCTTTTAATTCTATTGCCGAAGCTTCAAAATATATGTCTTTGTGTTTTCGTAAAACTTCAATTGCTTTATCCAGTGTTTCTAATGCGTATTCGTTACAATTATCGCATTTTGCTGACCTATAAGAGTTTGCTAATTTCACTAAACGAACAGCGAAAGTATGTGAAATTCCATTTTTATATGGCTTGTAATAATCACTATAAGTTAGCTTCGGATTATCATAACAACCAGAAAGTTTTGTAATAACTGGAACTTTATTATGCCTAAATTCTCTCATCAAACTATTCGGGCATTGTGAACCATATGCTCTATTTTTAGTTTGTTTTACAAAGCCTTGGTTTAATTCATTTGCTATATATTTCCAATTTATTTCTTTAACATTACTATTTTTATCTAATGTCGTTCGGAAAATATTTATTAGTTTATAGAAAAATGGACCTCCATATATATCGACATAAGAATATTCACTAGGTGAACATGATAAAAATTCAACTGAGACTGTTTGCACATCGTCTTTTTTTTCTATAAATAGTTTCTCATATTTTTCCGGTGAACGAAGCATTCCGGAAGCTGTTGAAACATATTTCGTTTCTATTTGAGGTGAAAAAATATTATTTGCAGGACCAGCCTGACAAGACGTAACAATAGAAAGCATAAAAGAAGGTTTCTTTGATATAAGTTTATTTAAAATGTCTTGAAAATGAATAGTTTCAGAGGCTAATGATAGTAATGGATATACATCTTTGGGTCTTTCAGAACGCACACCATGTGTATAGGTTGCAACAATAACGATGTCATTTTTACATGCAATAGTATCTAATAATTCATTAATAGATTTTAAACTAAAATTATTATTGTATTTTGAACCTGTAACTTCATAATCAAATTTTTTAGTTTTTAGGTCGATTTCATTAAATCCAAGTCCTTTGGCTAATGATACAATTTCTCTGTTCATCACTCCAATTAGCTCTTCTGCCCCCATCCTCATATCTCCATGCCCGGGAACATCTGTATCCACTATTTTTATTAAATGAATACGCTGTTGTGCAAAAATGTTATTTATTGAAAAAATAACAAATAATAAAAGTATATACTTTTTCATAATTACTGGTTTTTTAATGTTTATATATTTTAAGAATTATTCCCTGTTTTAGATAATTAACATCTTTTATATTGTTCCATTTCGCTATTTGTTTATATGAAACTTTATACAATCTGCCAATTGATGATAATGTTTCTTTTTCAACAACAGAGTGATAAATTATTTGTTCGTTTGTTAAATTAAGAGTATTTATTTCAAAAAAAGGTTCTTGAATTTTGCCGACAGATTGTGCATTTTGTTTTGTAAAATCTGATGTCGTTTCGAAAATAGTTTGCCAATCTGAATTTATTTTAGATTTTAAAGCTCTATTAAGAACAATAAAAAATGAAACAGTATAAAATCCACCAATAAAATCATTATAACTTGAAAACCCGGTTTTACTGCCACATGCAATAATATCACCTCTAAAATCAGAGAATAAAAGATTTAATGATTTTGTGGCATTTGTTTTAATTTTTTCAGAATTAATATTTTTACCTTTGGAATTGCTGTTGTATGTATTTGAATAATTACAACAATCAGCAAAAGTCATTAAAAAACGTGGATTTTTAGACTTTAATTTTTTGTGAATTTTTTCTAAATCTAACGAACCATTAGAAATTAGCAATAAAGGCCAATTTGATTGACCGTTTATTCCATGACCGGAATAATAGAACAGAACAATATCATTAGCTTGAACTTTTAAATTACTGATAATTTTGTTAATTTTAGAAATAGTAAAATTATTTCCAATTAAATTATGTTCAAATAATTTGAAATTAATTTTTTTAGCTATTTTTGAAATATCAGATGCAACAATTGAAACGTTTTTGCTTACTCCTTTTCCAATAGTATAATCATCTGTATCACAAACTAACAAAAGATGTATGGATTGTGATTTGATTTCAAAAGATAGAAAGCTAAAAAAGACAACTAATAAGCTTAATCTAAATATTTGCATAAATTATTTATTTGTAGAACATTAAACTCTATATAGAGTTTAATGTTCTTATATTTTCACCAAGGTTGTACTAACCAAATCATTTTATTTGATGGTAATATTTGGTCTAAATTTGTTATTTTTATTGTTTTTCCGTTATATCCCTTTCTAACACCATCGTTATACAATTTAAGCAAATTTAGGTCTAAATTTTCATGTCCGGATGTTCCCTTATATTTTGTAATAATATCACGAGGTGTTTTCAAGTCTGTATATCCTTGTCCGCCAACAACAAAATTATTCGGTGCATTAGGTACTCTTCCCAGTGGTGTTGTTGTAACATTTATTGCAAATTTGGGGTTCTGGTGGTCATTATCCGGAGGCTCATTATTTTGTTGGCATAAGCGATTGGTACCACTATATGTCAAATTTTTGATATTTGACCAAATTCTCTGCTGTTGTGCTTGGTTGGCAACAGGTACATCTCTTATTGCTTTTAAAAAAGACGCAGTAAAAAAACCTCCAATATTTGGGTAACCATAGGAAGGTTTTCCGTCCGAACTACTACAAGCCTTGATATCACCGGTAGAATTTAAAAACAAGAGCGTGTATGCTGTTAATACACCAGGTAAAACATTCGGTCTTTGTGTAGTTGGCCCACCATTACAACAGTCATATAAAGTAATTGTTAATCTCGCACCTTTGCCTTTCAGTATATTGTGTATCTCTGTTTCTTTTGTTTGGGCACTAAAAGTAGGCCAGCCATCCCCTGAATTTCCGCCATGACCTGAATAATAAAAAAGAATAACATCTTCGCTACTGCATCTTAAACTTTCTACTTTTCTTCGTATATCAGCTGCGTCACTACTTTTAAAGTAGAATTTTTCTAATTCTAATCTTGTAACTTCTGCAATATCTTGAACTTCTGCATTAATACGAATATCATCCATTGTCGTTCCCGGTGCATTAGTCATTACAACTATAAATGCGTATAATTTAGCACCATACGAAAAATTTGTACTTGCACCAATCATTATAAAGGTACTTAACAAAATGACAAAAAATTGTCTTAATCTTGAAATTTTAGTTTTCATTATATTAAAGATTTAAAAGTTAATAAATTATTTAATTATTTTTTTGGTTTTTCAATTAATAAATCAACACCTGTAACCGGATTTTCTTTTCGTCCTAATTTGTTCCATTTACGTAAATCTTTTTCTTTTAAACCGTGTTGTTTTGCAATCGAAGATATTGTTTCATTTTTCTTAACTTTATGTATTTTAGAGGTTTCTGATGGGTTTTGATTACGTGTATGCAAAGTATCTGTAACATTAATGATTGTATCTACCGGATTAGAGATACTATCTGTATTTATTGGGTTTGTTGTAACAACAGGGTTAAATTGACGGTAATTTACAGGAAATAAATCTTTGGCAAGTCCCAAAAATTTATTGTGAGCTTTATCTATCTTGAATAGTTTAGATGTGTCACTTGCCAACATAAACTGCATTTCATCACAAACTAAAATTGAAATTAGTAACGATGTTTTTTGATTATCTCGGATTAATTGAAAACCTAAATCCGGTTTAAATGCACATCTATCACGCTTTACAAAATCAAAACGAAAATTTTTAGGGTTTGAAATAATAGATAGCAAAGTATCAATGTAAACTTTTCGCAAACGTGAAATACTGTCGATAATTTTACAATTATGAAAGCGATTTGCATTTCTATCATCTTCAAAGTGCCAATCAAGGTGATAAGCTTTTATTAAATCGGGATTTTCTATAATTTTTGAAATAGTATCACCAAAATGAGTTCGAATTTCCTGATTTAAAGTATTTACTGCCGGGTTATCTTTCTCTTGTCCATTGCAGGACGTACCGTAAAATAAAAGCATAACAAAAAATAATTGTAAAAATTTTAGATTTCTCATAAGACTAAATTTTAATTGTTAATAAATTATTGATTATATTTCAAATTAAGAGTTCCACAAGTATTAAGCGTTGATTTTAAAGACAATACCTTTTCATTATTACCGTCTTTTACTGAAATCGCAACTGTATTTGGCGATATTGAGCCTTCGTTGTGAGCAAACATTATCAAGTAATTATTTGCTTGTGTTAATTTTACTTTTACTGTTTTCTTTTCTCTTTTTAATGTATATTCTCGTAAAACCCACTGTCCATTTACATTAAGGGATATTATATCTCCGTCTATTTGGCTTTTGTCCCAAACCAAAAATTCAATTTTACTGTTGTTTACTTTTATTGTTTGTTGAATTTCAATTTCTCTGTTTTCAAGTGTTTCCGGAATATCATTATTATATACAATGTCGGTATCGGCTTGTTGTTTTTTCCAGATAATTACTTTTTTATCGTTACTACCTGTTACAATGTAATTTCCGTCTTGCGAATATGCAAAACATGTAACTTCATTTGCATGTCCGGTAACAGTTTGTATAATTTGCCCTGTTTGTAAATCCCAAATTTTTGTTTTATTGTTATCATTACCGGTAAGCATATATTGTTTGTCGAAAGAAAATGCAATATTGCTTGTTCCTTTTTTATTTGTTGCGTTTATGCTCTTTTTAAGTTGTCCGCTTTGAGTATTGTAAAAATGAACTTTACCGTTGTATGCCCAATAAGCAAGCAAATTTGAATTAGGTAATAATTCAGTTTCACATACTAAATCATTGTATTGACTTGATTTTTTTATTTCTTTTGTAATGTGGTTGTTTTGCAAATTGAGAAAATAAATTTTATCAACTGCACCAAAAATTAGCTTCCTTTTGTTTTGTGAAATTGTTCCGCAAGTAACAGCACCTTTATTTGTAGTAAAAATTTCTTGGGTGCTCCCTGTGTTGATATTTGCCTTGATAACTTTCATATTGTAACCACCGAATAAAATATGTGTATCGTTTTCGTTGAATAATACAAAAGTTGGTTCGTTTCCTTTTACACCAGAGTATGCCGGAACTGACGGACTAATAATATTTTTAATTTCCTGCCAATTTCTTAGATTCCAAATTTTTATTTTACCGTCATAACTTGCACTCGCCATCAAAGTTCCTGTGTTGCTAAATGCAATATCCGTTATTTTGTTATCGTGTTCGTGTAATACTTTTTTTATTTCGCCTGTTTCTGCGTTCCAAACAATTATTTTTCCTGATTTATCGCCTGTTACAAGTAAATTATCTTCACTTCTAAAATTTATATGGGTAATTTCTGCACTATGCTCAGAACTCACAAAAAGCGTCAAATTGAACAAAAACAATGGCAAATTAAAATG
>JAOZVK010000246.1 GCA_029938185.1 Bacteroidales bacterium
ATAGCTTATTTAAGTTTTTTATTAGTTCCTAAAATGTCTTTTTATTTCGTTAATAAGTTTTTTTGCCCTGAAAGGGCATAAGCATTAACACGGGGCAACGCCCTATGTGTAAACGCATTCGTAAGCAATAACGCCCTGAAAGGGCAAAGCAACATAATAAAAAAAAGAACAAAATTAGAACTAATAATATTGTTGTAATTTATTAATTTTTATAAGCCCAGGTCATGCCTAAAGGCATTTATGTAATTGGCTTGTTATCAGCCCACGATTACCATCGTGGGTCACCAATAGGTCATCGCTTTGCGATTTTATTGACTTTATGGATGGACATTAATTAAAGGTTTTATATTTAGATTCACCATAATTTATTGTTTTACAATATAATAAATTTAATCTTAATTTTTAGCAAATATAATAAAATTAATTTAGTTTTTTGCATTTTCTTTTGGTGCGTAAATAAATTTTATGAAACTATATTTATGCCTTTAAATTAGATAATTAAATTAAAAAGCAAATTTTTTTCAAAAATTATACCGTTCGAGATTGATTCTAAACACCAAAATTTCAATATAATCTACAAAAAATAAATGATACAATTGATTATTAATTAAAAATTACTTATATATGAAAAAAAAAATAAAACAAATAGTAAAAAAATATGTGATTACATTTGTATTTTGTTTATTTATATTTCAAACATATTCAAATGAAAAAGAACCAATTGCTTCATATAAATCTAAAGGTTCGGTTATAGATTTTATTGTCGAAAAAGATATTTTATATGCAGCAACAGACCATGGCTTTATTGATATTATTAGTATAAAAACTAAAAAACAAATAGATAAGATTTCGTTAAAAACAATAAAAGATTTTACTGGTAAAATAATTCCAGCAAAAATTTTTTCAATAGATAAATTTGAAAATATTGACGAATTACTAATTGTTAGTCAAGGCGAAAATGGATTTAGAGATGTTTTTATTTATAAAGATAAAAAACTTTTGAAAATTATTGATTCAAAAAAAGATAAACTATTTATAAAAAAAGCAAAATATATAAATAAAAATACCATGCTTCTGGGTTTGGTTAGCAATGAAATAATTTTGCTTATAAATAACAAAACAATAGTATATCAAAAACAAATCAGTACTTCAACATTTTCAGACTTAAAATTGAATAAAGATAAAACTGAGGCTGTTTTGACAGATGAAAGTGGAATTATACGACTACTGAAAATTTCAAACGGTGATATTATAAAAGAATACAAAGGAAACAATGTTGATAATGTATATCAGCTTGACTATAAGGCTGGAACAATAATTGGAGCAGGTCAAGATAGGCGTGTAGCTGTATATAAGGATATTGATGAAAAAGGATATTATATTGAAAGCGAATTTATTATATATAGTGTGGGTTTAAGTCCTGATGGAAAACTGGGAGCATATGCAGCAACTATTGATAATGATATTTTTGTTTTTGATATACAATCAAGAAAAAAAAATTTTACACTAAAAGGACAAAAAAGCACTTTAACAAAAATATTTTTTTTAAATAATAATGAATTAATAAGTTCGAGCGAAGACCCATTAATACTATTTTGGAAGTTAAACTAAAATTAAAATAAAATGAATATTTCAAGTATTGTAGTAAAAACAAAAACTGAGAACACTGCACAAGTAATAAAAACATTAGAAAATAGTGACTTATGCGAATACCATATGCATGATAAATATGGCAGAATAATTGTTACTATCGAAGGACAAGATGTAGGTGAAGAAATTGGAAAATTACGTAAAATTGAAAAAACTGAATCTGTTATTTCGGCAGACATGGTTTATTCGTATAGCGAAGATGAATTAGATAAAATCAGAGAAGATTTGGATAATAATGATAAATTACCAAACTGGCTGAATGATGAAAATGCAAAAGTAGAAGATATAAAATACAATGGAGATTTGAAAGGTATGCTTTAAGGTCTTCATTGCTTATGATTTTATATATACTAAAAAAGGTTGAAAACTTATCTTTCCAAAAGTTTAAAACTTTTGGAAAGTTCTAATAACTATGATATAATTAACAATACAATAGTTTAAATTTAACCCTAATTGAGTATATATAATTTGGCATGTTTAATAAGTGAAATATGCCAAAATTGAAATCCAATAACGATATTTAAATAATCACTTAATTATTTACAAGTTACAAAAAATATTTACAGATGAAAAAAAAAATTATTATTTCAGTATTATTAATATTTTCATTAAATACTGTAGCTCAAATAAGAGATAGTTCTATAACATATTTAGTTGATAGTATAAAGTTTTTGAAAGATAAAAGAGATGGTAAAGTTTATAAAACAACAATAATTGGTTGGCAAATATGGATGGCAGAAAATCTTAATTTTCACACAAACGACTCTTGGTGTTATTACAATAAGGCAGAAAATTGTGAACAATACGGACGCTTGTATAATTGGTATACAGCCAATAGGGTTTGTCCCGATGGTTGGCACTTACCAACAGATGACGATTGGACAATGTTGATTGAAAATTTAGGAGGTAAAAGAGTTGCAGCTGCAAAACTAAAACAAGGTGGTTCTACAGATTTCAATATTCTTATGGGCGGATACCTTAATCATATAAACAAAGCATATCTGAATATCAATATATACAGCTACTTTTGGACTTCAACAAGTTCTAATAATACTCAATCTTGGATTAGATATGTAAATATAAGTAGCTCGAAAATTATGAGAGATAAAGATGATAAATTGTATGGATATTCAGTAAGGTGTATTAAAAATAATTAAGGTCTTTGACCTTATTAATTACGAATTACGAATTATGAATTACGAATTACGAATTGATTAATAACATGTATCTAACAATATTAAATAGGTCTAAAACCATAACATTTTTAATTATTATTCTATTATTTGTATTAAAAAGCTTTTCTCAGGAGCGTGGCTTTCCATTTATTAAAAATTATTTACCTAATGAATATAATGTAATTCCTCAATTTTGGTCAATTACGCAAGACAAAAGAGGTGTAATGTATTTTGGTGCTGCTGATGCTTTAGTAGAATACGATGGTACAAAATGGCGGAAAATAAAAATACCTCAAAACAAAATTGTTCGTGCGCTATGTACGGATAGTAATGGTGTGGTATACCTTGGGGCAAAAGGGGAGTTTGGTTTTTTGCAAGCAAACAAAAATGGAAAAACAGTATATATATCGCTTAGCAATAAGCTTGACTCGGTAAGTAGAAAATTTAATAATATTTATAAAATAAATTCTTCAAATGACAAAGTATACTTTTTATCACATCAAAAAATATTTATATATTCAAATAAGACAAATAAAATAATACATAGCATTAATGCATTTGAAAAACCGTTTTATGATATATTTAAAATCAATAATAATATTTTTGTTTATCAAAAAAACTATGGTTTAAGTAAAATTTCTAATAATAAACTTATAAAAATAAAAAATACCGAAAAGTTAATTATTAAATTTATAGTTCCTTACAAAACAGATAAATACCTACTGGCAACTTCTAAAGGGATTAAAACTTATTATATTGAAAATAACACTTTAATTGAATTTAATGATTTTGAAAAAGAACAAATTAACAAGACAAATAGTTTTTTTAAAAATTTAAAAATACACTATTCTGTTTTATTAAAAAATGGAAACTATGCAATTGCTACCCTAAGAAATGGAATAGTTTTAATGAATAATAAATCGGAAATAATAGGAAAAATAAGTAAAAATACAGGACTACAAAACCAAACAGTATATTTTCTATATCAGGACAATCAAGCTTTATTATGGGCAGCTTTGGAAAATGGAATTTCAAAACTTGAAACCGATTCTCCTTACAGAATTTTTAATAAAAATAATAATATTGAAGGAGTTATTTATAATACCATAAGGTATAAAGGCACTATCTATATTACTACTAATCTGGGAGTATTCTATTTATATAATAATAATTTTGTTCCAATAAAAGGAATTACTGGTAATAATGCTAAACAATGTCTGGGTGTTAAGAAATTTAAAATAAACAATAAAACTAAGTTAATTGTTACAACAAATAATGGAATTTATGAAATAGATAGCACAGATGTAAAAAAAATAAGCAATTTTGTTTCTTATCAAATCAATCAATCTGTAAATGATTCTTCAATATTTTATGCTGATTCGTTTAGTGATATTATAATATTAAAATATAAAAACCATAGATGGACTAGCGACACCCTAAATAGCCTTGATTCATATTTGCATAATATTCAAGATGATAAAGAAAATAATATTTGGGGAATTATAGATGAAAAACCATTTAAAATAAATAATAGCAAAGAATTTATAAATTATAGTAAGTCTAATAATCTAAAAGAAATTATTTTTAATGATATAGTAAACCATAAGAACAAATTAATATTTCTTACAAATAAAGGTATTTATCGTTATAAGCCCGATAAAGATGTTTTTTATGAAGATACATTATTTAATAAACATTTGCACAAAAAAAATCGAAATATTTTAAACCTCAAGATTATATCTGATAATTTATATAGGATATTATTAAAAAATGAGGGAAAAAAAATTGTTTATGATATAAAAAAAGTAGCTAATAATTATTTTATAGATTCAATTTCGTATAAAAGATTTTATGTTGACGAAAATATTTACTCCGATGGAGATACCCTTTTATGGCTTATGGAATCAGATAATCTATATAAATTTGATTTGAAATATAAGAAAAAATATGTTGAAAACAAATATGTATTAATCAGAAAAGTAATAACCGGTTCAGATTCTATTTTATTTAGTGGTACATATTTTAGAGAAGTAAATGGAATTAAATATACAGATACAATTCAAGCTGATTTTTTAAAACCTAAACTCAAGATTGAAAACAATAATATTACTTTTGAATTTTCACTACCAAGTTATACCGGAGAATATTCCCATTTATATTCATGGATTTTGATTGGAACAAAACAAAACAAATGGTCAAAATGGACAAAAAATAATAGAAAAGAATTTATGAATTTATCACATGGTAAATATAAGTTTATAGTTAAAGCCAAAAATATATATGGTATAGAAAGCAAACATGCATCTTTTGAGTTTACAATATTACCACCATGGTATAGAACTATATACGCATATACTCTTTATATGTTTTTAGCTATATTGTTCGTTCTGACTATCATAAAATTATATACAAATAAACTAAAAAAAGAAAAGAACCATTTACAAAAAAAAGTAGAAAATAGAACTCTTGAAATAATGAAACAAAAAGAAGAAATGTTGCTACAAACTAAAAATCTTAAAAAGGTTAATTCTATTATTTCAAGAAAAAATATTGAACTAAGGTCGCAAAAAGAAGAGATGGAGGCAATTACAAATAACTTAAAAGATGCAAATAAAAAAATTAAAATTAAAAATAAATTTTTTACTTCTGGTATAAATTACGCACAAAGAATCCAACTTGCTATATTACCCGAAAACGAATATATAAAAAAATATATACCTAATTATTTTATTTTTTATAAACCAAGAGATATTGTTAGTGGTGATTTCTATTGGTTTAAAAAAACCGATAATCAACTTATAATAATAGTCGCAGATTGTACAGGTCATGGAGTTCCTGGAGCTTTTATGAGTATGTTGGGGATAGCTTTTCTTAATGAGATAATTAATAGCAACAAAATTATTCAAACAAATCAAGTTCTTGATAAATTAAGAGAAAAAGTAAAATCGACGCTTCACCAGTCGGATATTATTAAAAGCTCAAATGATGGTATAGATATGGCTATTTGTGCAATAAAACTAAGTGATTTTACTCTACAATATTCAGGAGCAAATAATCCCATTTATTTAATACGAAACAACAAACTTATTGAACTAAAACCAGATAGAATGCCAATTGGTATTAACCCAAGAGAAAAACCATTTAGTTCAAAAGATATGAAACTTATTAAAGGCGATAAACTTTATTTATTGACCGATGGATTTGCTGACCAAATTGGAGGTGCCAAAAGACAAAAATATTTAAGCATGAACTTAAAAAACTTAATATTAGAAATATCAAATCAAGACAGCGATAAACAACATACAATACTGAAAGATACATTTGAAAAATGGAAAAGTAATGTTTTTTATCAAATGGACGATGTTTTGATATGGGGCATTGATATAAGTTCTATAATGAATTACGAATTAGGAATTACGAATTACGAAAAATATCAATAATTTATGTTTTTTTTTCAAAGAAAAAAAATTAAATTTGCATTGTAAAATAAAATATATGGACTAAATGGCTACCGACCTAAGGTTGGACAATCTTGTTTTTTCAAGTAGTTTTAATCATAGAGTTAAAATGAAACTTTGCGTCATACTTTGTGCAACTTTGCGGTTAAAAAGCGTCTAACTTAAAACTGGTAGCCAACTAAATAAAATCGAAATATAAAAAGCGTTTAGCTTATCTTCTTGACTTTGAAATCATCCAAATTTTAAACGATAACAAGAAATAAGATGAATGCCTACGCCTCTTGGCGTGGGCTGTTCTTATTTGTTATCAAGGTTTTTGGATGAATCTCAAAGTCAGATAAGTTACAGTTCCCACGCTTTTAAAAATTATTTTTTGACTTTTTCGGGGAATTGTAAAGGCATATTTTTAATTATTTATCTTAAAAACAAAAAAAAAGGAATGAAAAATTTATCAATTTTCAAAAAAATAATTATTGTTTTTATCAGTGTAGGATTAATTACAATAATTGCAGATAGTTTAATAGCCGATTATATTTTTAGAAAAACAATAAGCGAAAATGCAGATAAACAATTTTTTATAGACCTTAAAAAGAAAAAAACAGGAATAGAAAATTATTTAAACGAAACAAAAAAGAAAATTAAAACAGAAAGTAAATTTTATGCTGTGCAAGATTTATTTAAAATATTAGAAAATTATCACAAAGAAACAGGCATAAATAAAAATGAAAGTTATCCAGTAGAAGCTGAAAAATATAGAACCTTAACAAAAAAATATCATGACTATTTTTCAGAATATATTAAGGAAAATTATTATTATGATGTCTTTTTTATTTGTGCAGAGCATGGACATGTAATGTATAGCGTTGCACAAGAAAATGATTTTGGAACAAACCTATCCGTAGGAAAATATAAAGATACACATCTTGCAAAACTATGGAAAGAAGTTGTAAGTAAAAAAGAAACAATAATAACAGATTATCAACCTTATGCACCATCTGGTGGACAACAAGCCCTTTTTGTTGGCACACCTATTTTAGCAAATGGTAAAATGATAGGAGTTCTTGCTGTTCAGATTTCTACAAAAAAAACAAATAAAATAGTAACCGATACTGATAAACTTTATCAAAGTTCGGAGACTTATATTGTAGGAAAATCAGAAGATGGAAAATTTAGATTAAAATCAGACAGAACAGTAAAAAAAGGAAAAATTGGAGATGAAAAATCTGATTTTATTACAAATTTGTGCATCAATAAAAAGGAAATAGGGAAAAAAACAAAAAAGGGAAGCTTAGGAATATTAGAATATGATTACTATATGCCTCTAAAAATAAAAGGTTTGCAATGGGGACTTTTTATAACCGTAAGTATAGATGAAGTTCTTGAACCAGTAAAATTACAAACAAGAATTATATTAATTGTATCTATTATTTCTATTTTAATTATAATAATTTCAGCTTATTTATTGTCAAAATCAATTTCCGAACCGATAAAAAAAGTTGTAAATGCAATGAAAAAAATATCTAAAAAACAGATAGATTTTCAAATAACAGAAAAACGAAACGATGAAATTGGCGAACTTTACAGCTCAATAAACGAGATAAATACAAATTTTAAAGACATAATTTTAAATATAAACGACACAGCAACAGCCGTTTCAGATGCAAGTAATCAACTGAGTTCAGCTTCGCAAGATATTTCAAGTAGAGCAAATGAACAAGCCGCTACCACAGAAGAAGTTGCGACTTCAATGGAACAGATGCTTGCAATGATAAATTCCAATTCTCAAAATGCAGAACAGACTGGAAAATCATCTACAAAATCGGCAAATGAAATGAAACAGAGCAATGAAATCTTTGTGCAAACCATAAAATCTGTTTCTGAAATAAGCGAAAAAATAACAATAATTTCAGAAATTGCGGATAAAACAGATATTTTGTCGATAA
>JAOZVK010000247.1 GCA_029938185.1 Bacteroidales bacterium
ATAAAATTAGAACTAATAATATTTTGTAAATTATTAGTTTTTATAAGCCCAGCATAGTGCTCAAATGATTTATCTAAATTTTCTTCTGCTTCATCTGATAATTCAATTTCATATTGTTTTTTTTTCATATTTTTTTTTATTATCTCCCAACTTTTAAATGTCGTTTCACCACGTTCAATTCTTTTCAGTCTTTTGTTTAATAAATCTTTATGTTCAATAACTAATGATGTATCATCTTCTTTAAGATCTATAATATCAACGTAATCAAATTCTTGTAAAAGTTTAATAATAAAGCATATTTTGCTTCATCATTAATATTTATAGTTAGTTCCATTGTTTATAATTATTTAATGCTTACTTGGAGAAGCTTATTTAAGGGCTACACGTATAGTACTGGACATTATTTTATTTTTTGACAGGATTTACAGGATTAATAGGATTGATTTTTATCCTGTTACGAAATACCTGTTAAACAAGACTGTCCAACTTCTGACGGGTAGCTTATTTAAGCAACATTAAAAAGATCAAAGACCTTTTTTTAATTCAAATATTTCGTTTACCAATTCTAACATTTCTGTTTTTTTGCCATTATCAGTAACCGATTTTATATTTTTAATTAACAATCTAATATATTTATTTGTAATATGGTCTCCATATTCTATTGCTTTAGCATAGTCTATTTTTACTTTATTCTTCTGAAAACCATCAATTTCCTTTTTGTTTACTTCTTTAAAATTACTTGATATTTTTTGAATAGTTGGGAACAAAACTCTTGAACTTAACCAGTTTGTATATTCATCAACTATTTTGCTTATAATTTTTTCGGCTTCAACAATTTTAACTTTACGTTTCTCGTAGTTTTCTTGAATTATTTCTTGTAAATCATCAACATCAAATAGTTTGATATTTTCTATTTTACTTACATCTGATGAAATATTTCTTGGAACCGAAAGGTCTACCAACATTATTGGTTTTCCATTTCTTTTTTGCATTGCTTTTCTTACTTGCAACTCAGTTATAATTGGTTTTTTTGAAGCTGTCGAAATAAAAACTATATCATAATTATGAAGCTGATTATCAATGTTTTCAAATTCTAAAGGACTTGCTTCAAAGTGTTTACATGCTACCAATGTATTTTCGAAAGTTCTGTTTGCAATTGATATATTATTACAATTTTTCTTTTTAAGATTTTGAACAACAAGTCTTCCTGTTTCACCTGTACCAACCGATAATACTGAATGGTTACTAAAATCTTTAAAATTTTTGTTTACCAATTCCACAGCTGCATAACTAACCGAAATAGCACCTTCGTTCATTTTTGTAGCAGTTCTTGCTTTTTTGCTTGCTTCGAATGCTTTATGAAACATTCGTGTAAGTTCTGGACCTATAAGTTTATTTTCATTACTTATATTAAATGCTGTTTTCAGTTGATTAACAATTTGGTATTCACCAAGTGCCATTGAGTCAAGACCAGAGCATACTCTAAATAAATGTGTTACTGCCTCTTTGTTTTTATAAGTATATAAATATTTTTTTAAATCATTATCAAATTTTCTATAATCTTTTAAAATTTCGATTATTTTTTCGATGTAATCAATATCCGAATTATCTACTATTTCAAAATATATTTCAGTACGATTACAAGTCGATATTATTACAATTCCATTAAACCAATTAAAATTTCTAAACAGTTTATAAAAGTTAAGAATATCCGTTTCACAAAAAACAAATTTCTCTCTAATTTCAATTGGTGCTGTTTTGTGGTTTATTCCAACTAATGCTATCATATTTAGATATTTTTTAAAATATAAGTTTTGATTAATTAATTTCGATACTAAAGTAATGTTCAATTTTGTAGGAAATTTGAAGAAATTTGAGAAGAAAAAACAAATTTATGCTACAAACAATAATATCAAATATGTTATTATATTTCTATCACTTTAAAGCTTTGTATATAAAGGTAGAATGCAATTTAGTATTTAATTGCTTGAATTGTATTTAAAATAAAAGTGTTAAAAAACATTTGGTTATAAGTATTATTAATAATTATTCTAAATTAATATTTTTAAAAATTAAGTGTAAAATGTGTAAATTGTTTTCATATTTATATTCAACTTGAATATCTGATACTTCACATATTTTTTTTACAATTGCCAAACCTATTCCAAGTGACTCCGATTTTGAGTTAGATTTAGAAAAACGTTCAAATAATTCTTTTGGTGATTTTGATGGACTTTTACCTGTATTCTTTACAATTAGTGTATTTTCTGATAGTGTAATATAAATTTTGCCTTTGTTGAAATTGTGTTTTATTGCATTTTTTATTAGATTTTGAATCAAGGTTTCTGCCAAAACCTGATTCATATCAATGCTTGTATTTGTTTTATAATCACATTCTATATTTATATCTTTTAGTTCGTAAAGTTCTTCAAAGAAAGATAAATTTTTATTTATTATTTCTTTCAATTCTATTTTAGAGGTTTCCAAAAATTGTCTTTTATCAATTTTTGCCAAAAAAATTAATGTTTTGTTTAATTTAGAAAGCCTGTTAGCTGCTTCATATATACTTACAATATTTTCTAACTGCTTGTTATTTAGATTTTCTGATTGTAGTAGAATTTCTATTTTATTATTAATAATTGCAAGTGGGGTTTGTATTTCGTGAGAGGTATTTTCAGTATATTCTTTAAGGTTTATATAATCATTATGTATTTTTTCTGTCATTGATTTCAGAACTTTGTTTAAGTGTTGAAATTCATAAATATCAGACTTCTTGAGTTCAAGTTTAGCAGCTTTATTAACATCAAATTTTAGTAATTTGTTTATTGTATCATAGAACACCGAAAATGAATTTTGAATTATATATCTGTTCAAAATATATAAACTAATAAAAAATGATATAAGTAAAAAGCTCATTATTAGAATCATCTTAACAATCAGCTTATCAGTAAATTCTTGGGATTTAAGAATATGTATTGAAAAATTTTTATTTTTAACACTAACATATGTTTTTAGTTGTTTATATAAAACATATTTTCTTGCTGATTCATTATAGATTATTGTATCCGAGTAAAAATCATCTTTTATGATGTTTCCTTTTACTTGTTTAATTATGATTATATTTTGTTCTGTTTTTGGATTTTTTAATTTGGTATGATAATTATCAAATTTGCTAATTAGCTGTTTTTTCTGGGAAAGTAATTCAGTTTTAAGACTATCATTAATGGTTGTTCGTAGTAATAAATAAAAAATAAAGCTACCAATAAGAAGTACAAAAATTGATGTTGAAATAAAATTTAAACTTGTTTTTGCTATTAATTTCACTATGTTAAGAATTTATATCCAACACTATATATATTTTTTATATAATCTTCAGCTCCAGCTTTTAGTAATTTTCGTCTTAGGTTTTTTATATGAGTATAAACAAAGTCGTAAGAATCAGCCGAGTCCATCATGTCTCCCCACAAATGTTCTCCAATAGATAGCTTTGTAATCACTCGATTTTTGTTTGCAATAAAAAATAATAACAAGTCAAATTCACGTTTTGTAAGTTCCAATTCGTTGCCGTGTATGAAAACTTTATGTTCATCAGTTAGAACAGTCATTTCGTTTAGTATAAGAGTATTACTCCCATCAAAATTAACTCTTCTAATCAATGATTTTATTCTAGCATTTAGTTCGGATAAGTGGAATGGCTTGGCAAGATAATCGTCAGCACCAACTTCGAGACCAGCAACTTTATGCTCTACTGAGGTTTTTGCTGAAATTACAATTACTCCTGATTTAGTATTTTTTTTTCTTAAATGTTTAATTAAATTAAGCCCGTTACCATCGGGTAGGGTTATATCAACAATAACAATATCATATTGATACAAACTAATTTTTTCGATTGCAGTATCATAACTATTAGCTGTTTCGCACAAATAACCTTCTTTGCACAACAATGTATTTATAGACTCAGCCAAAGCTATCTCGTCTTCAATTATTAAAAGTTTCACTTACTGTTTTTTTAAGTCTTCGACTTATTTAATGTTGTTTATACATTATATACACTCAGCTTTTTTTTTGAATGTAATTAATTTATTTCAGAGTATTGGTTTTATAAAAAATATGAGTTATGAACTAATATCAGAAGCGAAATTAGTAATAAATGTTTTAAAAAACAATTTTAGAAATATTTTCGAAAAAAATGCGTAAGCCACATTAAATAGGTCGAAGACTGGGGTGTTAATAATTAGTGTCCATCCATAAAGTCAATAAAATCGCAAAGCGATGACCTATTGGTAACCCACGATGGTAATCGTGGGCTGATAACAAGCCAATTACATAAATGCCTTTAGGCATGACCTATAAAATTGCTGACTTTATGGACGCACACTAATTAATAAATTTGCATCATGCTAATTTAATTCTTATACATAAAATTTGTTAAAGAAACCTTATCTTTGAATTTTAAAACCTTAATAGAAATTAAAATAATGAAAATTTCAAACCTTATTACCTTATTTAAATTTCTGTTAATAAGGTTTATAGACAAGGCATATTTGGGTTTCTACTAAGGTTGATAATGAAAAATAAGGTTTTTTATAAACAATGAAATAATTAAGTATAAAAAAAGGAACAAAACATGCATGATTTTTCAGGGCTAAAAACCCCCAATTATTAACACCCCAGTCGAAGACCTTAAAAATGGTTCTTAATTATAATTTATGGGAAATAAATATATTTAAGACCTAAATTATGATGCTGAAGCTAAAACTTTATTTTTTCTGTATACATAAATAATTCCGTATTTTTGAGCCTTTTCTCTTTTTTCTTCAGATGACATATTTGAATAATATTTTTCAACCTCATTCCAAATATCAAGAATTATATTATCAGCTTGTTCTCTTAGTCTAACTACTTTTTCGTTTGAACGTTTTGTTATACCTTGAACCATTTTTTGGTATTTAGTGAGTTCTATAAAATTATCATATTTAATTTTAACAATTGCAATTCTGGGGTTGTGTATTGCAATTCCTCCAAGAGATATTCTTTTCTTTTCACCTTTCATAATACATTCTCCCCATTTTATAATATCTTTTTCAGTATTTAGTACTGGTATTTTTTTATTATCAATATCAATTCCATAATATTTTCTTACCTTTTGTGGTAATTCATTTCTTAAAATAGCCAAATTTAAAACTTGAATAAAATGAGAAATATATGTTTGAGCAATTTTAAGCGATTCGTTATAAGTTTTTTGCTTTTTTATTTGATTATCATAAGCATCATGATATAATTGTAATGCTTGTTCAAAGTTTGATATGAATGATCTTATTTTTGCATAAGTTGATTGTGAAAAAGCCAATTCATTCGGATGGGTTTCTCTTGCTATTCTAAAAGCAATTTTCAGTGATATTAATCTTGATTTATCTGTATTTGGAAGTCGTCTATATGGCATAACAGTACTTTTATATCTTAACAATTATTTGTTCACAATATTTATTATATAAGTTTTTTTTTAAAAAAATTAATACAAAATTTAATAACAATACATCTTAGAATTTGTACAAATGGTTTATCTACTTTTATATAAGTTTATTTTTTTGAAAAACTGTCATTTTTTTTTCAATATTATAAAAGTCGAAGACTTTATTTTTGATGTACGTAAAGTAAAAAAACTCAAAAAGTATAATTATTTTGCGAATATAATAACAATTATTCAACAATAATGCCATTCGTTAACTTTTTTTTTTTATAAATAAAAATAATAGATTGTTTTACATGTCTAATTGTTTAGTGTACTTAGCAATTAGATAATATTGTTTTCTTTAAGTTATTTATAGTGTAAATGTTTTTTACAAAAAAAAAATATAATAACTTTTCAAAGAATTTTACACAATGACCTACTTAATATTATACTTAAAATAAAAAACCTTGCAATTTGTTAGATTACAAGGTTTTAAATCTATTTAGTGACCTCGGCGGGACTCGAACCCACAACCCTCAGAGCCGAAATCTGATATTCTATCCAATTGAACTACGAAGCCATTCTTATAAGCTGCAAATATATATAAAATAAAGTATTTTTGGTGTCTTTCAAGCTACATATTCATAAATATTTTTATAATAAGTAGTCTTACAAAAGTTTTTTGGTATTTGTTTTTATACAATCAATTGCATATCAGTAGTTTGTAAAAACACATAAGCCATATTAAATAGGTCGATGACCTTGTCTGATTTTTATTTGATTAAATAAATAGTAAAAATATTTGCTCGAAATAAATTTTAAGAGCCGAAAATATATTATAAAATTAAGCTACCCAAGTAAAGTTGTACAGTGTTGTATATCAAGTGTTAAGAGGTGAGGTGATATCAATCCTGTTAATCCTGTCAAAAAAATAAAAAAACGCCACCAGCCTGGGCTTATAAAAATTAATAAATTACAACAATATTATTAGTTCTAATTTTATTCCAGTTTTCTAAAATGTTTTTTTAATTCTCTCATTACCATTTGAAAATCAGGCAAATCGTGAATTTGATGTTGCAAAAATCTGAATAATTTGTATTTACAGTTTTTGTTAAAAAATCAATTTCTAATTTTGCCCCTCTTGTTATATCAACTTTTAAATCCCGACTTGTTAATTTGCCCTGCATAGGACAGACATAAGCAATATGAAAATTTAAACTCTTACTTTTCTTGTGTTCGTATTCGTTTGTTGCTTTGAGACTTATATTGCTTTCATCTTTTACAATTCGTATTATTTTATCAAATTCCGTAAAAATTTCTTTGTTTGTTAAACTGTCGTTTAATTAATGTAAAATCTAAATCCTCAGAATAACGATAATCAGGAAAATACATTTTTTTAAGTGCTGTTCCCCCTTAAAAATTAGATTTTCAAGCAATAACTTATTTTGAGAAATTCCTAATAATACCCAACTGATAATATAATCTTTCTCAATTTGCTTATCTCTTATTTTATTTTTGTTTGCAAGTTTTTGTATTTCGCAGGGTCGTATCATTTATGTATAAATTGAGTTTTTTAATGTTTCTATATCACAATTAATTTGCAAGTTCCATTTGTTTGTTCGTTTTCCTGTTTTAGAACTAATAATATTGTTGTAATTTATTAATTTTTATAAGCCCAGTCGAAGAGCTATTTAATGTGGCTTACGCATTTTTATAAATTACTGTCATGTAGTTAATTGTACAAAAACAAATGCAGAAAAACTTCTGTAAGACTACTTACAATTATAGAAAGCCTTAAAATCAGATTTTCAGAAGTACATAACGGTCAAATATCTATTTGTATTTTTCTTATAATTTAAATATAACTGACCATGAATGCTTTTTAAATACTTTTCTTCTTCCAAAACCATTTTATGAAACATTATTACTAACAAAAAATACAAAGCTGAAATTATTAGTGAAGGAAAAATAAAAATAAAACCTAAAATCAAAATGTAATAAGATAAAAAATATGGATTTCTACTAATTTTGTATAAACCTGATGTTATCAATTTTGTTTTTTGTTTGTATTTAATTCCAACTCGCCAAGAATTTTTCATTGCGATTAATGAAAGAACTCCAATAATAAAACCAATTGTAATTAAAATATATCCAATTATTTTTACAAATTCATAGTCAAATATATTAAATTCCAGTATATATATTGGTTCTAAAATAGTTAGACGTAGTATTATTAATATATAAATCAGTGATGATGCTAATATTGAAACTGTTAATTTTTTTGAATTACCTTTTATTGATTGTTTTGTCGAAAAATATGTTTTGATATTTTTTACAGTAAATGCCAAAATAAAAAAGAAAATAATTAGTAATAAATATAATTTTTCTATCATAGTTTTTTTAATATTTACTATATTAAATTAGCTTAAGAGTTTTACTTTTATAAAAATGTTATAAGCTATTAATAAAGATATTGTATAATTGTATCATTGAACCATTGAAAGTATACATGTTTTTTATCGTGTAAATCATGTCAAAAATATTCATTTTACTGCAGTTGTAATTATTTATCATATAGTGTGTGAAACCTTATAGATTCTTAGTGTTTTTTTTACCCTTATTATTGTATGGTTCATAATCAATTATATTACCATATCTATCAATATGTACTTCACAGCATTTTAATATAATTTTTTTATTAACTTCATAGTGTAACAAGACGTAAGTTTCTTTAGTATTATTTAGACAGGATTAACAGGATT
>JAOZVK010000248.1 GCA_029938185.1 Bacteroidales bacterium
GTTGGAAAAGAACCATATATAACAAAGTTGCCAATAGAATAAGGTTTTCGACCTATTAATCAGTAAATTATCATAATGATATACGGTAAAACTTTTGTAAACTACTTATAAATGAAACACTCAATAAAACATCTACCCAAAGAAAAGCAAGAAGACTTACATGAAATTATAACATTTCTTACCGAAAACCTTACAGTAGATATGATAATACTATTTGGCAGCTACGCCCGTGGTGATTGGGTGGAAGACAAATACGTAGAAAATGGAACAACCTACGAATACAAAAGCGATTATGACCTTTTGATTGTGGTTGATAATGAAACAAAAGCACATCATAACAGTCGATTTGCAAGTAAACTAAAACGTAAAATTGCAAGAAATACTGGAATAGAAACAGTCGTTAATGTAATTTATCATGGAATAGATTATCTAAATTCAGAAATTGAAGATGGAAACTACTTTTTTACAGATATTTTAAAAGAAGGTTGCAGACTATACAACAGCAAAAAATTTGTTCTGGCAAAACTAAAACCTCTTTCTCTAAAAGTCAGGATAAATAAAGCAGAAATGTATCTTGTGAAATGGTTTAAAAATGCGAATATTTTTTTTGAAGATTATGAAACAAATTTTATAAAAGGTGAAAAAGACCAAGAATATTTAATATTAGCAATTTTTTTACTCAATCAAGCAACCGAACGCTATTTTATGACAATACTTTTAGTTTTAACAGATTACAAGCCCAAAATACATGATTTAGAAGAGCTGGATATCAGGGTATGCAAGCTAGATGCACGGCTAAAAACAGTTTTCCCACGAAAAACAGAAGAGCAAGGACGTTTATTCATTCTATTGAAAAAAGCATATATTGATGCTCGTTACAAAATGGAATACAGCGTGACAAAAAAAGAACTGGAATATTTGTCGGAATGTGTTGAAAAACTCAAAATGCTGACAGAGAAAATATGCAAAGAAAAAATAGAACAACTGAAAAGCAGTTTTTAAAAAATGTAACTAACTTTTATTGAAAAAGCACTAAATTTAAAACACATTAGATAGAAAAAAACTTTATAATTTTTTATAAATGAATTTCAAACAAGGTATACAATCAGCACCGTTTACAATTATTGTTATTCCTTATATTTTTGGTATTATTTTCAGTATAAACTTTGTAGAACATTCATACAATAATTTGTTTTTTATAACAATTATACTATTGAGTATATTTATTTATTTTATAAATATATATTTATCATCAAAATATCATTACAGGTGGGTTTTTGGTTTAGTAATGTTTATTCTATTGTTTTTTATTGGTTTCATACGATTACAACAAAAAAGAACTAAAGCCTCTGATTTTGACATAAATAAAGCAAAATATTTTATTGCAATAATTAATGAAGAGCCTATCGAAAAAAACAAATCAATAAAATCAATAGTTAAAATTATTGCAAAAAAGGATAGTTTGGATTGGCAATCTACTGTTTTTAAGGCAATAATATATTTTGAAAAAATTAATTCATCAAAAAAACTAAAATATGGAGACAGAATAAGTTTTGCCAATAATCTTAAACAAGTATCAACTCCAAATAATCCCAAAGAGTTTGATTATAAGAAATATCTTGCCAACAAAAATATTCATTTTAATGCTTACCTGCAAACCAGAAATTGGATAAAACTAAAGGGAAATGATGCAAATCCAATTTTTAAATATAGTTATCAAATAAGAAACTACGCATTAAATTTATATAAAAAATATGGTATAACTGGCAATGAGTTTGCAGTATTATCGGCTTTGACTTTGGGCTACAAAGAAGAGCTTGATGACCAAATAAAACAAGCATATTCATCAACTGGAGCAATGCATGTTTTAGCAGTTTCAGGTTTGCATGTTGGAATTATATTTGTGATTTTGAATAATTTACTTTTCTTTAAAAAATTTAAACAAGGTCGGATAATAAAAGCAATTGTTATAATCTTTTTTTTGTGGGCTTTTGCATTTATTTCAGGATTATCAATTTCTGTTGTCCGAGCATCTCTAATGTTTTCATTGGCAATTATAGGAACAGCAATAAATAAAAATGCAAGTATTTATAATACAATTTCATTATCTGCTTTCATTTTACTTATACATAATCCATTGGTAATTACTGATGTTGGTTTCCAATTATCATATTTAGCAGTAACATCAATTGTTTACCTTCACCCACAAATATATGCTTGGTTTGATATTAATGATTGGACATTAGATAAAATTTGGTCAATAACAGCTGTTTCTATTGCTGCACAAATAGGTACTGCTCCAATACAAATGTACTATTTTCATCAATTTCCAACATATTTTTTTTTATCAAACATAATAGTAATACCAGCTGCATTTATTATAATGTATACAAGCCTATTTTTTTTGTTAATATCAGGTATTGAGATAATTGCATATGTTATTGCATATATTCTAAATTGGATTGTATGGTTTCTGAACTATTTGATATTTGGACTTGAAATGTTGCCATATTCAAAAATTAGTGATATTTCATTTGATTTAAATCAAACCTTAATTTTATTTATCATTTTTGCTTTGTTAATAGTTTATTTACAGAGGAATAAAATAGCATTTTTAAAAGCATCTATTATTGTTTTAACCATTTTTATCGGAATTAGTTCTCTCAAAAAAGTAAAATTGATTGAAACCAAAAGTATTTATATTTATAATGTAAAAAAATCGAGCATATTTAATATCATTGATAATGATAATAATATATTGTTTGCTGACAAAGAGAGCATTGACAATAAAAAAATGATAAGATATGCAGCATATAACAATTGGCTTTTTTTGAAAGCTAAGAATGTCAGAAACATATATACTGATAATTTATTTAAACAAGGAGATACTTCTTTGTATTTGAATAAAAATATTTTTTATCGTAATAACTTTTTGAATTATTACAACAAAAAATTTTTATTTGTAAATAATGATGATTTACTACATTTTAAATCTAACTGTAAAATGAAAGTAGATTATGTTGTTCTAATGAATAATACAAAAGTTATATTAGATGAATTAAGTGAACTTATTGATTTTAAAGAAATTATATTTGACTCATCAAATGGTTATAAACAAATAAAGTATTGGAAAAAAGAATGCGAAAAAAGAAAAATAAAATATTTTTCGGTGCCAGATATGGGAGCTTTCAGTTTAGTTATTGGTAATTAATAAAAAATTGTGAGTTGAATATAAAAAAAACAAATCGGAAAGTTATTTTTTAACGATTCCTTACACATTCTAATAATACGTAATTTAATAAAATATAAATGTCGAAAGACTTTTGACTACTGAAACAAGTCATAAATTAAATAAGTTTATAAATGTAATAATTTGACAGGATTTACAGGATTTACAGGATATTTAAACCATGTAAATCCTGTTAATCTTGTCTAAATAATACTAAAGAAATTTATGACTTGTTTAGACTATTTATTATTATTATATTTTATTTTTATCATCATCTGCTATTGTATTTTCATTATCAGTCGATGTGCTATCGTTTACATTTATAGGCTTTTCAGCTTTTTCAATATTGTTATTATCTTCACTATTGGTGTTATTAAGTGCATTATCAGGAGAAATCTCATCAAATGGAGATGTTTCTGCTACTGTTTTTGCAATATTTTCTAAATATACCCCTATTTGTTTCAGATAATCAAACAAATCAACATGAAGTTTATGAGTTACTAAGGTTTTATTTTTACCTTTATGTATTCTAATAAAGTGTTTTCTACGATATTTAGCTTCAAGAATTGAATATTTTTCACCTTTAGCTAATATATCAACTGCTTTTACTGAATCTCTATTTTCAAAAACTGTTTGCAAACGGCTTAATTGTTTACACATTTTTACATGGTATTTTTTAAGCTCTTTTCTTCCTGCTTTTGTAAAATCGGCATCTAAGGCTTCTTTTTGATCAATCATAGGAACCATTTCGTCATATATGATATCACCTACGCTTTCGATATCATTAATAATTGACATTAAACCAAAAATTTCTTTTGTTTGTTCTTCGCTAACACCTTGTCTACTTATTTTGATTAAAAAATCGGATATTTTATTTTCGAGAAAGTCAATTTCGTTTTCGCGTCTTTCGAGAGCCATAAGCAAATCAAGTTCTGGATGACGTTCATCGTTAGGTAACTCTTCTTCGGTGAATGGAACTATAATTGCTTGTAGCATTCTTCCAAGTATTCTCGAAGCTCTTGCTATTTCAGTTACTGCCAAATCAATAGCGGGTACAGGTGTTACCAAAACATTTTCATCTAAGTATTGAGTAGCTAGATAGCTGTCTTCTTTTTCTTCTTTTCTTGGAGGCATAATCTTTAAGACCAATTTTGCAAGTAAGTGTGTAAAAGGAACAAAAGCTATTGCTACCGAAATATTAAATATTGTGTGAGCATTAGCAATTTGTCTTGCTGGTTCCGAGCCCATTGTTTTTACAAAATCGGCAAAATATGGAATCCAAAAAATAAACAATAAAGCACCTCCTAGATTAAAAAAAGTGTGTGCTATTGCAACTCGTTTAGCTTCACGTGATGCTCCTATACTTGCCAAACCAGCTGTTACACAAGTACCAATATTTGCTCCCATTATCATTGGTATTCCGGCTTCGAGAGTTAGTAAGTTTTGTTGTGCCAATACTATAACAATTCCTGTAAATGCGCTACTACTCTGTATCAGTGCAGTAAAAACTAAACCAGCCAATACACCTGCAAGTGGGTTTTCAAGACCTTTTAATAAACTAATAAAACCATCATAGGCTCTTAATGGTTTCATGGCATCGCTCATTAATTTCATACCATAAAATAGCAAGCCAAAACCAAGAATTATTTCGCCAATATTTTTTAGATTATCTTTTTTTGCCAAAATCCTTAATGCAAAACCTGTTGCAATCATTAGTATTGCATAATCGGTAAGCTTAAAGGCAATAAGTTGTGCAGTTACAGTAGTACCAACATTTGCACCTAATATTACCCCAAGCGATTGACCAAAACTCATTAAACCAGACTGTACAAAGCTTACCAGCATAACTGTTGTTGCACTACTTGACTGAATTACCATAGTAACAAAAGCACCTACGGCTAGTCCTATAACACGATTGTTTGTTAGTTTTGATAAAATTTTTCTCATTTGATTACCAGCAGATTGCTTCATACCTGTACTCATTTTTTCCATTCCGTATAGAAATAGAGCCAAACCGCCCAAAAGTCCTATGACCAGAAAGAACCAATTTATCGAGTCGTCTGTTTTGCTAACAATTGATGCAAAAGTGTCAAATGAAATTAATAATAAAAGAAAAGTCAAAAAATAAATTACTCGTTTTTTCATATGTATAAAATTTAATAAGTTTGTTAATTATGCATCTAAGTGCAAAAATTCAATTTTTAAGTATATATATAAAATCTCACACCATATAACAAAAAATTATAACTGTAGTAAAATGAATATTTTTGACAGAATTTACACGATTAATATGATAAAAAAACATGTAAATCCTGTTCAAATTACGACAAATAAAAAATGTCATGTAGAGTGATAAAATCTTTAAATTAAGGTTTATAATCTATTTAAATTTAATTATGTTTTTTATGTACATCTAATCCTAATTGCATATATATTAGGTGTTCGAGAGTTTTGAGAATTTGTTTCATATAATCTTTTACAGCTTTAACACTTCCGGGTAGAGTATATATTTGACTTTTTCCAATAATACCTGCAACACCTCTACTCAAAACTGCATTTGGAATATTCATTCCATATTTAACTCTAATCAGCTCCATAATTCCTGGTATTTCTTTGTCAAGCAATGGTTTTACTATGTCTGGTGTAATATCTTTTGGACCTATTCCAGTACCGCCTGTTGTTATAATAATGTCTGTTTCAGTCTTTTTGGCTTTTATCAAAATATCTTTTAACATGTTGGCATTGTCTGGTATTATTTCAGTTTTAATATTGAAATTCCATTTTTTATCAACAAAATAGGTTTCAATCATAGATTTTATTTGAGGTCCGCTCAAATCTTTATATACACCCTTACTTGCTCTATCACTTAGAGTTATTATTGTTATACTAATTGTTTTAAGTTCTTTTATATTATCAACTGTAAATTTCATATTATTTTATAAAAAATTATTTGTGTGTATTTTTGTGAAAAATTCATTTACCTTTTAGTATATCAACCATATAATGGCAATAAGAATTAAGGACTACACACGTAAGCTTAGCTACTTACTGTGCGCTCGGCTGGTTGTTTTCACCTGCCGTTGCTTGTTCTCTTTACTGTCAGGTGAAAACACCTGAGAGGCGCAACTTGTTGATAAATACCTGTGTCCAACATCTGACGGGTAGCAAGAATAAGCAAATGTTTTCTTAACTTTTATTAAATAATTCGAGTCTTTCTTTGTATCGTATACCAAACTGGTGCCATATAACTAAAAATAAGGCTGTAAGCATTGGACCTGCCAAAAAACCAATTATTCCCATTGTTACTAAGCCCCCCATACTAGCTAGAAATATAATTGCAGGATGCATTCCACTTTTGTTTCCATCTAACCTTGGGCGTACAAGGTTTTGATTTATTAGAATTGCACCAACTCCAAAAATTAAAATAAGAATTCCTGTTGTGTAGTTTCCTATAATTAACTGAATTATAGCCATTGGTACTAAAATTGAGTTTGCGCCAACCAAAGGTATGATTGATAAAATAACCATTAATACTCCCCAAAAAAATGGAGATGGAACTCCTAAAACTAAAAACAATAATGCACCATATGTACCCTCAATTGCTCCTATCATAAATGTATTAAGAACAATAGCATCGGTTACTTTTTCGAGTTTATTAAATAATTCTCTTTCATCTTCATCGTTTAGGGGGATTAAATATTGAACTCTATTAAGTAGTTCATCACCATCAATAAACAGGAAGTATAGTATAAAGAGTACAATAAAAAAATGGATTAATAAATAGGTAAAACTAACGAAAGTGTTCTGTACTATGCTTATAAAAAACTGTGCAGCTTTTGTAGCAAGTTCATTTGTTTTTTTTGCTACCATCTCCCAATCTATTTTATCTATATATTCACCATATACTTTGTTTTTTTTAAGCTTTTCTGCATCAAAATTAGAAGTTATTTCTTGTTCTATTTCTGGCCAATTGTCTCTAAGTTTTATATAATTGTTTGTTGCTTCCTTGGTAACCATAAAACCTACAAATGCAATAGGTATAATTATAGTAAATATGACAGTAAAAATTGTTAAAGATGCAGATAAACCGATTTTGTTTTTAGTTTTACGTTTAAAAAAAGCGTAAGGTTTTTTAAACAATATTACTAATACAATTGCAATAAAAATATCAACCAAAAAAGGTGATACTATATAAAAAAAACCTATTGATAAAGATATTAAAATCAGAAAAAAGAAAACATCTTGTAAATTAAAATTTTTCATCATATCAAATTTAATGTAAGGTCTTCAAGCTATTTAATGTTGCTTGCGTATAATATATAATTAACTGTATTTCAAAAAATAAGCTTTTTCACACATAATTAATAATGAAACATTTATTTAACATACTTCAAAAACATTATAACTAAAAAAAGAGTATCGAATTTATGTGGATAGATAAAATATTTAAGTTTTATTTAAAAATACAAAAATATTTCAAACATGTAAAACTACAAATTATATATAGTTTTACAAATATTTTTATTTTTATTTTAAATTTAATATACAATTAAGTAGTCTAACAAAAGTTTTTCGGTATTTGGTTTTTTATAATTAACTATATGACAATAGTTTGTAAAAATGCATAAGCCACATTAAATAGGTCGAAGACCTTAATTCTATTTTTACAAACTTAAATGATACTAAAAATAAGATGTTTAGCATTCAATTTATTTTAGTTCAAAAAAATAGTTAGTATTTTGAATTTCTATTTCTCAAGTTTTTTAGTCTAAAAGGGCATAAACATTAACATGAGACAACGCCCTAAGTATAAACGCATTCATAGCAAGAACGCCCCGAAAGGGTAAAAGCAATAAAATACTGTTGTGGCTTGAAACATGTCACATATTCTTGTTTGTTTACTGTCGTTGTAAGTAGTCTTACAAAAGTTTTTCGACCTGTGCAATCAAAATATTATAGCCCCGTGTTTTGTGATACACCTGT
>JAOZVK010000249.1 GCA_029938185.1 Bacteroidales bacterium
GAACTAATAAAAAACTTAAATAAGCTATTTTTGCTCGTATTTTTATAAGACCAGTCTTGCACCTATAATAGTTATTATTTTCATTTTATACTTTGGCTCTTCGAGCCTTTTTATATTATAGTATGTTATGAAATTATGTTAAATAAACAAAGTTTTTTATATATACTCTAAATGGTTGTAGTTTTAACATTAATAAACTGTTATCAATTATTAATCAAAATATTGTACCATTGTATCATTGAATAATTGTACCATTTAAAGTATAATTACTCTAATATACCTCAAATTCAGAGTCATTATTGTTATTATCTAAAGTAATACTTGTTCCTTTTTCAGTAATTGTATTGGTGTTTACAATTGGTGTATTTGTTTCAGTTATTATATTTTTATTAATTTTTTTATTACTATTGCTTGTTTTAAAATAAGAAATTATATCATTCAAAAGTTCAGATTGGCTCGAAAGTTCTTCAGCTCCTGAAGACATTTCTTCAGCTGATGCTGAGTTTTGTTGTATTACTTTAGACAATTGCTGAATAGCATTATTAATTTGTTCGGCACCTGAATTTTGTTCCTGACTAGCAGCATTTATTTCTTGAACCAACTGAGCCGTTTTTGTTATATCGGGAACAATACGTTCCAATAATCTGCCTGAATTTTCGGTAGCATCTACACTAATTTTTGTAAGTTCGCTAATTTCTTTGGCAGCTTTTTTACTATTTTCAGCCAATTTTCTTACTTCGGTTGCCACAACTGCAAAACCTTTTCCATGTTCGCCTGCTCTTGCAGCTTCAATTGCAGCATTTATAGCAAGTAGGTCGGTTTTTGATGCAATTTGCTCAATAATACTAATTTTTTTGGCAATTTTTTTTATAGCATTTACCGATATTTTTGTAGCTTCATTACTATCTACTATACCTTTAGATGAACTTACAGCAATTTTTTCTGTATGAAATGCATTATCTGTATTTTGTTGTATTCCAGCGACCATTTCTTCCATTGATGCAGAAATTTCTTCAGCTGATGATGCTTGCTCGCTTGCCCCAACAGATATTTGTTGCGATGTTGAGCTCATTTCGCTACTTCCTATAGCTACATTTTCTGAAGCTCCGCTTACCTCTTCAATCACTTTACCAATTGATTCTATCATATCTGTTAATGCAATAATAAGTTCATCTTTATCAGAGCGTTTTTCCAGAACAATGGTTAAATCACCTTTTGCTATTTGCTTGGCTTTTTGAGTTATTGAACTCAGTACATCTTTATTATTTTTCAAACTTTTGCTAATAATATCAAAATTTTGTGCAATTAGCTTTGTATCATCATCATAATTATCAACTGTATATTTTGTATTAAGATTTCCAATAGATATTTTTTCTAATGTTTGCGCAATTTTTTTAACTTCTTTTGATTGATATTGATTAATTTTATTGGTTATTCTTTCTGATTTTTTTTGTGCAGTTTGGTCAATTACAATCTCAATAGCTCCTACTACTTTTCCCGAAATGTCTTTAATAGCCGAACCTATATATTTTACATCAAGTTTTTTGCCAGCAGGATTAGCTATGGTTTCGCTTGTTGCTACCTGCCCCGAATTCATTGCAATTGCCAAAGCACATTTGTCGGTATTACAATCACCAGTATTAAAATATTGATAACATTTTTGTCTAAACAATTGCTTTTTGGTACTTCTTACCATTCGTGCACCAAATTGATTCATATACAGTATATTAAAATCTTTATCAATTTGCATTACAGGGATTGGCAAAAGGTCTAAGTGTTTTATATATGTTGAAATTATTAGGTTTATTTGATTTGATATTTTATTAAATTCACCTTTTTGTTTTGTTGTATCTATTTGCGATTCAAGAATACCATTTGTTATTTTGTTTGTAATATTTTGTGTATTATCAATTAAATCTGTAACCGAGTTTTTTACAATATTTAATTTTTCATTAATATTTTTATAATTATTATAGTATTCTTGTGTATATTCTTGTGCTTCTTTAATTTTGTTATCAAAATTAAAATTTCCGTTTGATAATCTTTGTAAGTTATCAGAAATTCTTTTTATCTCATTACTGTTATATTCAGAAATATGTTGTTCTTGAATGTCTCTTAGGTTTATATTATCAATCATTATATTTAATGAGTTGGCAAGTATACCAATTTCATCTTTCGAATCTACATTTAACTTTGATTTCAAATCTCCTTTTGCTACTTTATCAGCAAATATTATAGCTTTATTTATTGGTTTTAATACAATCTTAAAAATCAACATCAATGAAATTATTGAGATTAATAATATGATTACAAAAAACATAATAGCATTTTTTAATACATTGGTTTTTATTACTTTAAAGTATTTTACATTTTGTTTTGATTTTTTATTATGTATTTTTTTTATCAACAATAATTTTTCTTTCATTTTATGCATTACATCTTCAACTTCATAATCTATAGCCTTAATTTTTTGTTTTTTGTTATGAATAGTGTCATTATCAAACATTGTGGGAAATAATTTAGACTCAACTTTTACAATTAATATATCGTATTGTTTTTTAGACTGGGATAAATATTCAATTTCATCATCGGATTTTAAAACGATTTCTAAATTATTGAACATTTTCTCAGCTTTAGTTTTAGATTGCGACCATGTCATTCTTGCTTCGTTTTTGTCATCATGTATAATTATATCTGATATTGTAGTATGTAGCTCCCCCACAATATTAATTTTATCTATAATTTTTTCTAAATCCTCTTTACCTTTCATTGATTTTGTTTGTAAATCTTCGATTTTTTCTAAATTATAAATCTGAAATATTCCATTAACTATAAATAACAAAATAATTACCGAGAATATTATTAATAATTTAGAACTTATTTTTATATTTTTCATATTTGATTTAAAAGTTTATATGTATATGTGTTAAGTACTGTTACAATTTTTTTTTGATATTTACCTATTCATAACTTACTGATTAAATTGTCAATTATTATTTTTTAGAAACATGTCTATACGTTAAATTTACATTTTGCAATGTTTCTGAGTTCTTTGTATAAGCAACTTCATTGTCATTAATATAAATAAAAAGTTCAACACTACCTTCATGATTACTTATAACACTCAATTCGGCATCAAATGTGTTATTAATTTCAAAATCTCTAATCCAATATCCTGAATTTGTACGTGTACCTACAATAAAATTATCGAAATCTTTATAATTTATATTATAAATATCTGATGTGCCTATTATTTTATAAGTTATAAAATATGTATCGGACTCATTAGATACATCACTTTTTTTGCAAGAAAAACCCAGTGCAATTGTTAGAATAAAAATTAAAAAATATTTATATTTCATGTGGTTTAATTTTATTAAGTACTATTACAAAATTTTAATCATTCCATTGTCTCAAACATATTTAACGTCATTAATAAACATAAAGTATTTTGATTAATGAAATATTAGAAATACAAATGTATATAATAATTTATAACACACAGCATATGTTTCAAATTATAGTATTATTTTACCAATCAAAATATTATTGAAAAAAGTATCGTTATAACTATTTATTAAGACATAAAATGTAATAAATTTGACAGGATTTTCATGATTAACAGGATATTTTAAACATGTAAATCTTGTCTAAATAATACTAAAGTAACCTATGATTTGTTTAACTATATGGGTTTTATTAAGTAGGTTAATAAAAAAACTCACAGATTTATCCTAAATAAATAAATAATATTTTAGTTTAATGACAATTTATCACTAAAAATATTAATTATTTTATTAATTTTGTTTAACTTATTAACTAAAAAAATATAATAAATTATTAATCAAAAAAATATAATTATGAAAAAAACTATACTATTATATGTATTGATACTTTTTGCATCAACACAAATGAATGCACAACAAACAGGGTGTATTTCGGGCGATTGCTATACAGGCTACGGAACATACAAATGGAAAAGTGGTAGCAAATATGTTGGTGACTGGAAAGATAATAAAAGACATGGCTACGGTAGCTATTTTTTTAATAATGGTGCTAAATATATTGGGAAATATGTATATAATAAAATGCAAGGTTATGGAACATATTATTTTAGCAATGGAGATAAATATACAGGATATTGGAAAAATGGTAATTATCACGGAAAAGGAACATATACTTATGGAAGTGGAAAATGGAAAGGAGATAAATATGTTGGTAACTGGGAAAAGGACAAAAAACATGGCGAAGGTACATATTTTTACTCAAGTGGAAGAGTAAAAAAAGGGTTTTGGAAGAATGGTTCATATTTTGGGGAGAAAATAATCACATCTGGTTGTATATCAGGAGATTGTAATAATGGCTATGGAACATATATTTGGAGCAATGGAGATAAATATGTTGGTAATTGGAAAAATAAAAAACTAAACGGACAAGGTAAATATTACTGGGTAAGCGGAACCGTATATGATGGAGAGTGGAAAGATGGAAATCGTAATGGTTTTGGTAAAAACAAAAGTGCAAGTGGCAAAGTAAAAGAGGGTATGTGGGAAGACAACAGATATGTTGGAACATCAAAAAATAATTATGGCTGTGTATCCGGTGATTGCGTAAACGGATATGGAGTATATACATGGAACACAGAAGATAGGTATGAAGGTTATTTTAAAAATAATGAAAGAAACGGACAAGGGGAATACACATGGCCTAGCGGAAACAAATATATAGGCAAATGGGCAAAAGGTAAACAAAATGGACAAGGCATAATGTACTATAAAAGTGGGAGTGAAAAATCTGGTTATTGGAAAGATGGTAGTTATGTTGGAACTGCTCCAAGCAAAACAGGCTGTATATCCGGTGATTGTGATAATGGTTATGGAACTTATATTAGCTCAAAAGGCGATAAATATATTGGGACATTTCAAAATACGAAATATCATGGCTCTGGAACATTATCATATTCTAATGGTTCAAAGTATATAGGTGAATTTAGCAATGGCACATTTAGTGGTCAAGGAGCATACACATTTGCTAATATGAAAGATAAATATATTGGAAGTTTTCTGAATGGTATGTACAACGGACAAGGAACATTTTATTATGCAAATGGTACTACTAAAGCTGGAACATGGAAGAATAATGAGTATGTTGTAAGTGTTGCTGATAATTCAAAACCGCCTATTGTGAGTTGGCTAACACCTTCTTCAAATTCTACAAAAACAGAAATTGATAGTTATGAACTAAAACTATGTGTAAAAACAGATAGTGATTTAGAAAATATACAAATATATGTAAATGATGAAATTCAAATTAATAGTGTAGTTCGTGGATATTCAGTTGTATCTACTAATTGTGATAATACTATAAAAAGGTCTATTAAACTTAAAAATGGTATTAACAAGATTAAAGCAGTAATCAAAAATGCTAAAGGAAGCACTACATCACAAATAATAAATGTAGAGTATATAATGAAAACCAAAACCACTGAAAAAAAATATGCTCTGGTTATGGGTAATAGTGATTACATATCATCACCTTTACGAAATCCTGTAAATGATGCAAAAGCTATAGCTGCTGAACTAAAAAGCCTTGGTTTTGATGTTATGTTATATACAAATATATCGCAAACAGATATGAAACGAAATATTAGAACCTTTGGAAATAAGCTATCCAAAAATAAGGGAACAGGCTTATTTTATTTTGCTGGTCATGGTTTACAACTAAATGGCGAGAACTACTTGGTTCCTGTTGATGCAAAAATAGAAAAAGAACAGGACGTTGAATTAGAAGCTGTTAATCTTAAAAGAATATTAGGAGAAATGGATTATGCTCAAAACGGGATGAACATTGTAATACTTGATGCTTGTAGAAATAATCCGTTTGCAAGAAGTATGCGTTCGGGTGGTGGAAATGGTTTGGCTTCAACAAAAGCACCAAAAGGAACATTTATTGCTTTTGCAACTTCGCCGGGTTCAGTTGCTGCCGACGGTACTGGCAAAAACGGTTTATATACACAAGAATTACTTAAAATGTTACGTATAAAAGGATTAAAAATAGAAGATGTATTTAAGAAAGTAAGAAAAAATGTATATTTAAAATCAAATGAAAAACAGGTTCCATGGGAAAACTCATCTATTTTTGATGATTTTTATTTTAATAAGTAAGTAGCTGACTGAGAACTGATATTTTTAGTCTTCAGTTCTCAGTCTACAGCCTTATTTATAGGCATTTTTCTCATGCGACAACTGTGAACTGCCAACTTAATCTAAGAAAGTTGTACTGATTATATACTCTAAACGCAGTTATAGTTTTAACATTAACAAACTGTTATCAATTATTAATCAAAGTATTGAATCATTGAATCATTGAATAATTGTATCATTGAATCATTGAATCATTGAATCATTGAATCATTGAATCATTGTATCATTGAATCATTGAATCATTGAATCATTGAATCATTGAATCATTGAATCATTGAATAATTGAATCATTGTATCATTGAATAATTGTATCATTGAATCATTGAATCATTGAATCATTGTATCATTGAATCATTGAATAATTGAATCATTGTATCATTGAATCATTGAATCATTGAATCATTGAATCATTGTATCATTTTAAAGTCTAACATATTAAACTAATAATATGAAAAAATATATAATAATAGTAATACTATCAATATTATCAAACATAATGTTTGCGCAACAAGGAACAGGACTTATTTTTGATGATAAGCAATATGAGAAAGTACCAATTAAAGCTCCATTAGTACGTAGTTTAGGTAATAGTATACCCAAAAGTGCATCATTAAAAAAATATGCTCCAATACCCAAAAGCCAAGGATCATTTGGAACATGCGTTGGTTGGTCTACTGCTTATGCAGCCCGAACAATAATTGAAGCTATAAACAATGGCTGGACTGATAAAGCTACAATAACAAATAATACTTTTTCGCCGGGTTTTATTTATAAACATATAAAATCTACAAGCGATAATAGTTGTAAGTTTGGAGCATCAATTAAATATGCATTAGATATAATGAAAGAAAAAGGAGTACCAAAATACAATGATTTAAGTATAAATTGTCCAAACTCAATTATAAGCTCACTATATACCAAAGCATCAAAATATAAAATAAAATCTTATGCAAAACTTTTTGGAAAATTCGATGGCAATAATTACAAAATTAGTGCAACCAAAAAGAGTATTGCCGAAAAAAAACCAGTTGTAATAGGAATGAAATGTCCATCATCTTTTAGCTACACATCAGGCTGTTGGTCGCCAACCGAAAATCATAATAATCATTTTGGTGGACACGCAATGTGTGTTATTGGCTATGATGATAATAAATATGGTGGTGCATTTGAAATTCAAAATAGTTGGGGCGAAAACTGGGGAAATAAAGGATATATTTGGATAAAATATAGTGATTATGCTAACTTTACTAAATATGCTTATGAACTTATATATATACCTAAACCTAAATCGTCAAGCTCTGTTGATTTGTCTGGTAGTATTAAATTAAAGTTAGACGACGGCTTTTCAATGAAAGCTCAATATAATGGCTCTTATTACAATATGACTAAAGCATATAGTTCTGGAACAAATTTTAGAATTTATATATCTAATAAACAACCAGCATTTGTATATGCTTTTGGCTCTGATGAAACAAAAAAGGTTTTTCAAATTTTTCCACATAAACCTGGTATTAGTGCAGCATTAACATACAAGCAAAATGATGTTGCCATTCCAAGCGAAAATCATTATATACAAATGGACAACACAATAGGCAATGATTACCTGTGTGTATTGTATTCAAAATCACCATTAAATATAAAAGATATAATGCAAAAAATAGAAAACCAGTATGGTACGTTTAACGAAAAAGTTAAAAAAGTAATTGGTTCTAAACTTGTAAATAGCTCAAATATAACTTATTCGAAATCAGAAATTGGATTTGATGCAAAAAGTAAAGGAAAATCTGTTGTTGCTATTATTCTTAAAACTAAACATATTAATTAGTTTTGCATCCATAAAGTCAATAAAATCGCAAAGCGACGACCTATTGATAACCCACGATGGTAATCGTGGGCTGATAACAAGCCAATTACAGAAATGTCCTTAGGCATGACCTGGTCTTATAAAAATACGAGCAAAAATAGCTTCTTTAAGTTTTTTAT
>JAOZVK010000250.1 GCA_029938185.1 Bacteroidales bacterium
TAATAAGGTTAACAATGACGATTAAACTTTATTTCTATTAAGGTTAAAACAAAATAAAAAGGTTTTAAATCCAAAAAGCGTCAAGCGATAAATGAAAAATGCCCATATTTTTTATATTTTTCATAATAATTATAGTAATTTGCATAAACGGTTTTTATATAATTTAACCTGATAAACTCATAAATTTCGGTTATTAGATGCGTAAATGTCTGATAGATTTAAACACAACATTAAGAAATATGACAAAATACTGGAATACAAAGCAAATAAAACACGAATTATAGTAGGTTTTTTTTAGTTTTGTTGCTATATATTTGATGTTAAGGTCTTATACCTATTTTTATTATAGTTAAAAACTATCTATTAATCAATATATTAACTTAATAAAAAAATCTATTTGTGACTAATTTATTGTTAGACGTAATTTTAATTCATATTCACTAAAATTATTAAATTTATGATTAATAGAATATTATTACTTATAAAGAATAAACGATTTATTACTGTTGTAGTTTTAATTATGATAAATATAATTATAATTGATTTTTGTGATATTAAAATAGAATATTCATCAAAAAATAAGATTTTCAAAAGTATAAAAAATATTCCAAATAATAAAGTAGCCCTTGTTTTAGGTACAATAAAATATATAAATGGTATGTAAGGTCTTCGACCTATTTAATGTTGCTTACGCAAGATATATAATAAACGGTATTTCAAAAAGTAAGCTCTATACTAAATAGGTAAAAACTTTTGTATGGATGCTTATATAGGGCTAATAAAATTGAATATGTTATTGTAAGTGGTGATAATAGCGAAAAAGTGTTGTGACTTGAAACATGTCTCATATTCTTGTTTATTTGCATAGTTTGTTATTGTTTTTTATTAATTAATGTCCAGAAAGTCAATAAAATCGCAAAGCGATGACCTATTGGTAACCCACGATGATAATCGTGGGCTGATAACAAGCCAATAACAAAAATGCCTTTAGGCATGACCTATAAAATTCCTGATTTTATAGACGCACACTAATTAAGTACTATTACAAAAAAATTTAGACATTTACTTATTTATAACTCCCTGATTAGATTATCTTTATACTAATGCGTAAGCAACTATAAATAGGTCAAAGACCTTACAACTAAAAATTAATAACATAAACGTTTACTGTCGGCGTGGCTTGAAGCCGCACCGACAGTTATTATATAAACAATATGTAACATATCAAAATTGATAATTTATTTAATCAGTCTTTTTTATATAAAAAACAAAACATCAGTAGTTTAACTATTGGTATTAAAGTCATACCCAAATAATTAAATTCTCTAAATAATTTCTATTAATAAAATAAAAAAAAATCATGTATTTGATTTATATATTAAATAAAAGTTCTCGATATTTTGGCAATGGCCATAACTTATCATCTACTATAAGTTCGAGTTTATCAATATTATATCTTATTTTATCTAGATAAGGAAAAACATGGTTAGAATATCCATCAATTTTTTCTTCTTCGGTTTCAAGTTTATTTATTCGCTTTCGCTCATTAACCATTTTTGTTACGTTGTTTTTTATTGAGCTTATGTGTCGCGATATTTTCTTTATCAGGTCAATTCTTGCACCAGCCATTTTATTAAATTCCTCTTCAGACATCAAGTTTTTCAAACCATTTACATTGTTAACCAAAACAGTTTGATATTTAATAGCAGTTGGTATAATATGGTTTATTGCTAAATCGCCTAAAACTCTTGCTTCAATTTGTATCTTTTTTGTATAGTTCTCGATTCGAACTTCATATCTTGCATTAAGTTCGATTTCGCTTAATATATTATTATCTCCAAAAAGTTTAATAGTACTATCACTTATATATGCTTTATAAACCTCTGTAGCATCAGTTATATTGGTTAGTCCTCTTTTTTCTGCTTCTTCAACCCATTCTTGACTATATCCATTTCCTTCAAATCTTACTGGTTTTGATTCAATAATATATTTTCTTAATATTTGAAAGATAGCTTCATCTTTTTTAATTCCACTTTCGATTAGTTTGTCAACCTCAATTTTAAATTCCTTTAATTGATTTGCAACTGCTGCATTTAAAACAATCATTGGCGAAGAACAGTTTTCAGATGAACCTACAGCTCTAAATTCAAATCTGTTGCCTGTAAAAGCAAAAGGTGATGTTCTATTCCTATCAGTATTATCGAGAAGAATTTCGGGTATTTTACCAACATTTAATTTAAGAGCTGTTTTTTCATCAGGAGTCATCTTTTTTTCAGATACTTTCTCCTCTAATTCATTAAGCATCTGAGTAAGTTTTGCACCTAAAAAAACAGATACAATTGATGGAGGAGCTTCATTTGCTCCAAGTCTATGTAAATTTCCTGCTGATACGATACTTGCTCTTAATAAGTCTGAATGGTCATAAACAGCTTTTGTTGTATTAATTAAGAATATTAAAAATTGTAAATTTTGTCTCGGGGTTGAACCAGGTTTAAGTAAATTCACACCTGTATCCGTAGCCAATGACCAATTGTTATGTTTCCCAGAACCATTTATACCTTTGTAAGGTTTTTCATGCAAAAGAACTCTAAAATTATGTCTTTTAGCAACTTTACGCATTACATCCATTAATAATTGATTATGGTCAACCGACAAATTGGTTTCCTCAAATATTGGTGCACATTCAAACTGGTTTGGTGCGACTTCGTTATGTCTTGTTTTTAAAGGTATTCCTAATTTATGCGATTCTATTTCCAAATCTTGCATAAAAGCCATAACTCTATCAGGTATTGAACCAAAATAATGGTCATCTAATTGTTGGTCTTTTGCTGATGAGTGTCCCATTAAAGTTCTTCCTGTTAATGCAATATCTGGACGAGCATGATATAAAGCATTATCAATCAAAAAATATTCTTGTTCGACACCTAGTGTTGATATTACTTTTTTAACATTCTTGTCAAAATAATGACAAACATTAGTTGCTGATTCGTCAATAGCAGCAAGTGTTTTCAATAATGGTGTTTTATAATCCAAGGCTTCGCCTGTGTATGATATAAAAACTGTTGGTACACAGAGAGTTTTACCTATAACAAATGCAGGAGATGAAGGATCCCAAGCTGTGTATCCTCTTGCTTCGAAAGTATTTCGTATACCTCCACTGGGAAAACTTGATGCATCTGGCTCTTGTTGAGCTAATAATTCGCCATCAAAATTTTCAAACTTTTCGCCTTTAGTATTTATTTCAAAAAAAGCATCATGTTTTTCAGCTGTTGCATCATTTAATGGATGAAACCAGTGAGTATAATGTGAAGCCCCTTGCGAAATTGCCCATTCTTTCATACCTGCAGCAACTTGGTCAGCAACTTTTCTGTCTATTCTTTTACCTGATTCTATAGACTTAACTACACTTTTATATGATTCTTTTGATAAATATTTTCTCATTTTTGATTTATCAAAAACATTTTCACCAAAATAATCTGATGCCTTATTTGAAGGAAAATTTACTTTTTCTGCTTGTCTTTCAAAAAGCTTTTCAATAGCTTTAAATCTAATTTGTGCCATAGTTTATATATTTAATAATTTATGCAAATCTATATATTTTATTTTACACCCTCAAATTTTTCGATATGTTTTTTAATATATCATACATTTTTTAGAAAACACCCCTTAATTACACAACCCTATAAGAAAAACAATACTCTTTATACATTTATAGATATATATTCAAAATATGTAACAATACACTACAAACTACACATATTCATTGAGTAGAAATATATTAACATTTTATATCTTTTTTCTATCCCTTTAATTACATTATGTATAAAAACATACCATAATACTAAAATTCAATAATTAATAAAATATTATAATATTAATTTATAAATATACAAATAATATATATAAGTAATTGATTATATTTATAATATATAATATAATGTTATTTATATACTATGTATATTACATTTTGTAATATAATATTAGATTTAATTAAATATAATATTAATTTACATTATATATATAATATTAAATCTAAATATATATTGCATATAATATTAAATACAATATTAATTTAGAGCTAAATATATATGATATATAAAATATTGATTACAGTTAAATAGCATATATAGATAATAAATGACCTGTATTATGTACATATATAATATTTATTTATGATTTTCTACAAATTTATTAAATTTTATATATTATTTTCAATCTGTTTACCAGCCCTTTACAGCATAAGGTGATATTTTATTAAATGTTTTTCATAATTAACTTGGATATAATATATGTATGTATTACTTTTGCAATATCAAATTATAACATTATATGATTTAATATTAATTTAAAAATACTAAAATGAAAAGAACGATAAAAATAAAACTTCCATTTAAACCAGAAATAAGGCAAAATGAAAGAAAATCGAGACTTTTAGTTTGGGCAAAGAGTATGCTTAAAAATTCAAATGTTAATATTCTTGAAGAGAAACATTTAGATAGAATGAGTTACATTGTAATAGAGAATACAAAGAAAAAAGTTACTAAATAATAAAAGTAATAAATTAATATAATATATAAGGAGAAAATGAGATAGTCCATGTTTATATTAATAAATACAGTATTAGAACTATAAATAAAGAAGTTGTGTTTAATTTTGAAGAATGCACAACATCTAAAGAATGGCTAAATATAATTATAAATAGATATTTAAATTTAATAATTAAAGATAATAATGTAAAAATATCTGGTAGATTTATACCGGTATTTTTACCAATGGTATTTTAAGATTTTGGTTTTTTGGTTAATTTTGGGGAGGAGTCTGACTTTGGTTAGGCTCCTTATTTTTTTGGCTCTTCGAGCCTTTTTATACTGCTTGCACCTAAGGCAAATTAAAATTTTCAACAATTTCATAGAAGGTTCGTTTCCTGAAATACAATTTGTTATATATTATTAGTAAAAATAATAATTAGGTTAAAAACCTTTTTGAAATTATTTAAGTAAGAGCAAGATGTAAGGCTTGAAGAGCCAAAAACTATCAATAAATTAAAAAGTATTTGGCATGCCTATCAAAAATTGTATTTTTGCAAAAATAAAAATATTAAAATACAATTGTTCAAATATCATTTACATAATTATAATTTATTGATAAGGTCATCAACTTATTTATTATTGTTCACACACCTTGTTAACAATGTGTAAGTTAGTAAAGTGTAAATATAAAAAAAAAACAAATGAATAAAATATCGAAATTTCAGTATATAACTCAGGACACTGAAGAGTATTCACATATAGAACTTGTTGATTTGGCATGTAAAGCAGGTATTGATTGGATACAGTTGAGAATGAAATATTCTGATGAAGAAGTTTTTTTTGAAACTGCAATTCAAGCTAAATCAATATGTGATAAACATAATGCAAGATTAATTATAAATGACAATGTTCAAATTGCTAAAAATGTAGGTGCACATGGGGTTCATTTAGGTAAGAATGATATTAGTCCAATTGAAGCTAAAAAAATATTAGGAAAAAAATTTGTAATTGGAGGCACTGCAAATACTTATTATGATATAGTAAATCTATGCAAACAAAATATTGACTATATTGGTTTGGGACCTTACAGATTTACAAAAACAAAAAGAGAATTGAGTCCAATATTAGGTATTGAGGCTTATAGAGCTATCATTGAACGTTGTACATACAATAGTATAAATAAACCTATTGTGGCAATTGGTGGAATTGTAGAAAATGATTTTAAATTATTAGCAGATACAGGTTTATATGGTGTAGCTGTATCGTCGATGATAAATAAATCAAAAAATATTATTGAAACTTTTAATAATGCTTCAAATTTCAAAAAATACTTTGAGCTTTAAAATATAAACATATAATGGAAAACTTAAAAATAGCAGATAAGATATTTAAATCAAGATTGTTTACGGGTACAGGTAAGTTTAATTCTAATGATATTATGGAAAAATCCTTACTAATTTCTGGTTCCGAGTTAGTAACTGTCGCATTGCGTAGAGTAGATATTAACAATAATAATGATGATATCTTAAAACATCTTAAACATGAACAGTTTAGTTTGTTACCTAATACATCGGGAGTAAGGAATGCAAAAGAAGCTGTTTTTGCAGCTCAACTTGCAAGACAAGCATTAGAAACTAATTGGTTGAAATTAGAAATTCATCCCGACCCAAAATACTTATTACCCGACTCGGAAGAGACACTAAAAGCTGCCAAAGAATTAGTAAAATTAGGTTTTATAGTTTTGCCTTACATACAAGCCGACCCTGTTTTGTGTAAAAAACTCGAAGATGTTGGCACAGCAGCAGTAATGCCTTTGGGTTCGCCAATTGGAAGTAATAAAGGCTTACAAATGAAAGCTTTTTTAAAAATTATTATTGAGCAAAGTAATGTTCCTGTTGTGGTAGACGCTGGAATAGGTGCACCTTCTCATGCTGCCGAAGCTATGGAAATGGGAGCTGATGCTGTTTTGGTAAATACTGCAATTGCAGTATCAGACAATCCTGTAAAAATGGGAGAAGCTTTTAAACTTGCAGTTATTGCAGGAAGAATGGCATATGAAGCAAAATTAGCTAAACAAAATGATAATGCACAGGCAAGTAGTCCTCTAACGGCTTTTTTAGACTTATAGGGTGTCTTTTTCCTTATGAGGTCTTCGACCTATTTATAGTTGCTTACGCATTAATATAAAAGCAACTTAATCAGAGAATTATGAATAAGTAAATATCGAAAAACTTTTGTAACAGTACTTACTTACATATTCTATTAATATTCTAACAATATGCAAATTAAAAAAAGTTATGTTTTCAAGAATAATAGATAAATACAACTGGGACGAAATAAAAAACAAAATATATAACAAAACAAACAAAGATGTTGAGCATGCATTGAAAACAAGAAGTCGTAATCTTGATGATTTTATGGCACTTATTTCGCCTGCTGCAATCAATTATCTTGAGCAAATGGCTGTTTTGAGTAATAAGCTTACGTTAAAACGTTTTGGTAAAACAATTCAGATGTATTTGCCTTTGTATCTATCAAATGAATGTAGCAATCATTGTGTTTATTGTGGTTTTAGTCACAATAATTCTATTGATAGAGTTGTTTTGAATAACAAACAAATATTGAAAGAAACTAATATTATAAAATCATATGGCTATGAACATATTTTACTTGTTTCGGGTGAATCGAACCGGAAAGTAGGCATTGATTATTTTAAAAATGTTATAGAACTAATAAAAAATGATTTTTCGCTAATATCAATGGAAGTTCAGCCACTTGAAGAAAATGAATACAAAGACTTGATTGATTTGGGACTAAATACTGTTTATATTTATCAGGAAACATATAATAGAACAAATTATAAAAAATACCATCTAAAAGGCAAAAAATCTAATTTTGATTATAGACTCGAAACACCTGACAGATTAGGACGTGCCGGAATTCATAAAATTGGCTTAGGTGTGTTGATTGGGCTTGAGGATTGGAGAACTGATACTTTTTTTACTGCATTACATCTAAAGTATTTAGAAAAAAAGTATTGGAAAAGCAAATATTCAATATCCTTTCCTCGTCTGCGTCCACATCAAGGTAATTTTGAACCTAACTCAATAATGACTGATAAAGAGCTTGTTCAGTTAATATGTGCTTACAGGATTTTTAATGAAGAGTTGGACTTATCTATGTCGGTAAGAGAAAGTAAAATATTTAGAGATAATATAGTAAAATTAGGTATAACATCAATAAGTGCTGGCTCAAAAACCGAACCTGGAGGATATTCTTCGGATATCAATGCACTTGAACAATTTGAAGTACACGATAATAGAACTCCTTCACAAATAGTAGAAATGATAAAGTTACAAGGCTATGAAGCTGTTTGGAAAGACTGGAACAACTATATGCAATAAGGTCTTCGACCTTTTTAATGTGGCTTACGCATTTTTGTATATTGTTATTTTAACTAAGTACTGTTACAAAACTTTTGTAAAACTACTTATTTCTACTTTACGAACTTAAAACTATTTGATAATTAAACTATTAAATCATTTTTATTAGTATTTCAAATATTTAGTATAATGTATTTAATTGTTTTTGCTTTCAGGGCGTTCTTGCTTATGAATGCATTTATACATAGGGCGTTGCCCCATGT
>JAOZVK010000251.1 GCA_029938185.1 Bacteroidales bacterium
AAAAATCTATCTAAAAGTTTCTGCGATTTTTTAAAAAGTGTTAATTTATCGTATTGAGGATTGTTTTTTACAAGATTTTCAAATATTTTGTCTTTAAAATGCTTGTAATCTGCATAAAGTTGAGTAGAAATTTCATTTTCGTGAAATTTTGTTTCTTGTTTTAGTTTTTCGGGTAGTCCACTAAAAATACTCTCTTGGCTCAACAGAAGATACAAAAGTTTAAATTGCTCTTTGTTTAATTGGAACAAATTAAATTCTTCGTATTCAGTCGCATTATCCACGTAAAACCGCAAACTTTGAAAGTTTGAAGTTATCACATATTTACAATCGGGCTGATTGTTTTTATATCCAAACGCTTGTTCTTTTATGCTTTCAAGATTTTTTGTTTTTGTTGATTTAAGTTCAATTACGCCAATTGCGTTACCGTTTTTCAGAATTGCTCCGTCTGCTTTTCGTGCATCTTTTTGGTTTTTAAATTCGGTTGTCAGATTGAAATTTTTATCAGGATTTATGGTAAATCCCAAAGTTTCCACAAAAATTTCACGCAAAAATCCTTCTTGGTAATTTTCTTCTTTGAGTTGCATTATATTTGCCAATCTCAATTTATCACCGTAGAATTTTTGAAAGTTTTCAAAAGCCTTATCTACTTTTTTGGTATCAAGGTTTTTGAGATATTTGTTTGTTACTGATTTTTGGAATAATGACATATTTTATTGATTAAAATGCAAAGATAAAAAAACGAAGTTTTTTTATCTTCTTTTTTTTGTTTTTTTTTGTTTCTCTCGTTTTCTGTTTAGCGTTTTTTTGCAGTTGCACATATCGGAAATGTACTGGCGTAGGTGGTGTTTTTTGTTTTTTTTGCTGAATGAGCGCAAGCGAATGAAGCAAAAAAACAAAAATACCACTTACGACCAGTACAATGTTATGTTTCCTATCTTCCGTCTATCAATCGTCTCGATATTTGACTTATCTATCTGATTTACAAGAATGAAATCGTTTGGCAATAAATTTTAAAAGCGAAGCGTTAAAATATATTGTCAGACTATTTTATTCTAATTTGTCTGAAAAATCAATCTGTTATCAAAATAATTTATCGACACAAAACAGGAAACATAGTGTTGATTATTAATTGTTTATATTTGAAAATATTGTGAAATAACCTTAAATTATCAAAGATTTAAAATACAAAATATTATAAAATTGTCAAAATATAATTACCTTTTTTTTATTTAAAAATCAATCTTTTAGTAAATATCTGAAATTTTCGGGCTTGCGCAAAATTTACAAAATCTATCGAACTGTAAAAAAAACGATTTACGTTTCGATTTACAAAAATCTTATCAAACTGCGTTTCTACCTGAAACTGGATTGAATTTTACATTTTCAAGTTGTAAAAACTTTATTAAATTGTCTAAATATCAATCTTTTAGTAAATATTTTAAATTTTCGAACTTGCGCAATATTTACAAAATGTTTTAAATCTATCAAACCGTAAAAAAAATGATTAGAGTTTCAATTTTATAAAACTTATCAAACGGAGTTTCTACTCGAAACTGAATTGAAATTTACATTTTCAAGTTGTGAAAACCTTGTCAAATTGTTTAAATATCAATCTTTTAGTAAATATTTTAAATTTTCGAACTTGCGCAATATTTACAAAATGTTTTAAATCTATCAAACCGTAAAAAAAATGATTAGAGTTTCAATTTTATAAAACTTATCAAACGGAGTTTCTACTCGAAACTGAATTGAAATTTACATTTTCAAGTTGTGAAAACCTTGTCAAATTGTTTAAATATCAATATTTTAGTAAATATCTACAATTTTCGAACTTGCGCAAAATTTACAAAATATTTTAAATCTATCAAACCGTAAAAAAATGATTAGAGTTTCAATTTTATAAAAACTTATCAAACAGCATTTCTACTCGAAACTGAATTGAAATTTGCATTTTCAAGTTGTAAAAACCTTGTCAAATTGCTTAAATATCAATCTTATAGTAAATATCTGAAATTTTCGAATTTGCGCAAAATTTACAAAATATTTCAACCTTATCGAACCGTAAAAAGTGGTTTTGAACTTTCAATTTATGAAAATTTATCAAACTGCGTTTCTACTCGAAACTATATTAAAAATTTATATTTTTCCGTAATTAATCACAATATTACAGAAAAATACATATTTTCATTGTTTTTAATTAAAAAATCTTATTGTTCCTTTTATCTTTGTTTCTTTTCTATCCCCAAAGACAAAATTAAGTCCGCTCTCATTTTCTGACATAAATAAATCATGTCCTTTATTTACTCTCCATTTAGAAGGTTTTGCATTACTTAATTTTATATCTAAAAATCTCAATATATTTGGGTCGCTTTCTATATAATACGAAATTTTAATAGTTCCTGAATTATCAGTAACTTCAACTAACCCCAAAGATTTATCTACAACTTTTTTTGTAAAACATCCAGAAAGAAGCTTTTCGCTGAGAAGTTTATCAGTTCCTACTTGAAAAGCTTTTATTTCTAATTTACTATAATTACAATTTTCTTCTTTTGAATTGTCTGTGCTAATAGAATTGTTGGAAGATGATTTATTATCATTACCAAGATTTGCTATTACAATTAATGCAATTAAGACTGTTGCTGTAATTTTCCACCATTTAGCAATTGTTTGTGATTTCCATAAGGCATAAAGTCCAATTGGGAAAAATATTATTAATAATAAATTAGTTAAAATCTTATTGTTATACCATTTTTTTTGTTCCATTTTATTTTAGCTTTAAAATTAATATTTTATTTAGTTTTATTGATGATTATAAAAAAAGATATTTTTAATGTGGTGGCTCTCTTGTCATATTACTTTTTATTTTTATTTTAAATTTCATAAAGTGAATGAAACATAACGGAAATGGGTTGGCGGAATTGGTGTTTTTGTAGCTTGCGAAATGAGCGAAGCGAATGAAGCAAGCTACAAAAATACCAATTACGACCAAACCAATGTTATGTTTTCTGTCTATCAATCAGTTATCCAAATAATTTATCGATTTGCGAAATTTTATGAAAACTATAAATTTATCGTTAACTATATCGTTTTGTAGTGGTTTTGAAACATAATTTTTTCAACTTATACCGATGTTTACTTATTGTTAAATCTGTCATACTTAGCACTTTACCAACCTTAAACTATAGACCTTGTTGTGTGTAGTAATTCTTATTAAAAGTCATTGAGATTTTTCTTCTCGTTTACTTTTTCTTTAAATTCTTTTAATTCAACACTTTCATATTCAATCATTAATTGTATTTTATAATTTTCCCCAGATAACATAATTGTAATTTCTGATTTTTCAGTTTCCCAAGTTGAATAATATAAAAGATGTCCTAAACTTACAGCAAATCCCCATCGAGAATAATCATCTTGATAAAGGTCATTTTTCCAAATCTTTTTATCTTTTTTAGGTTTGCCGTATTTCTTTACTAAAAGGTCTTTTAATGTATTATAATCACTGATATAGTCGTTTTTATTCGAATGTTCCTCTGTTGCTAAATAGCGACCAGTTGTAAGTTTATTTTCTGTAAATAAATATCCAACAATCATTTCTATTCCTGAAATTGTCGTTTCATATGCTAACAATGTCTTACTTTCATCAATAACTTCTAATTTCTCACTTGTTTTAACACCTGAAATTGAACTTCCCCAATCGCTTGTCCTAAATCCAGAGGTCGAAAAATTAGATAATGCTTTATTGTTTCTCATCTCATCTTCAACAGAACTTAATTCTTTACTGGAATATTCTATTACTGTTTTTAAATCATAATTTTCACCGTTTAAGATATAGAAAACACTTGTCTTTTCTGTTTCCCAAGATGAATAGTAAGTTAAATGACCAAGACTTACAGCAAATCCCCACTGAGAATAATCATCTTTATACAAATCATTTTTCCATATCTTTTCATCTTCTTTCGGTATGCCATATTTTTTTTGTAGTAATTCTTTAATTGAGTTAAAATCACTTATATAATCGTTTTTATTTGAATGTTCTTCAATGATTGAATATTTTGCTCTTGTCAATTTGTCGCCTGCAAAAATATAAATCACAAAACTTTGGTATCCCGCTAAATCTGCTCGATAAGCGAGAATATCATCAGTTTCTTTTATTATTTTACTCGTTTCAGTTTGTTTAACTTGGGCTTTTGTCATACCCCAAGTTGTTTTACGGAAATCTTGTCCATAAATTAATCCACTTATCATTAAGATTAGGATTGTAAAAATCATTGTCTTCTTTTTCATCATATAACTTTTTAATTTTTGTTTCGTTCGCCTTATTACACACACGAAACCGTTGTTTTTTAGTCGTTAAAATATCTTGTATTTAGAAACGTAATCCCTGTTTTAAAAATTTATCAAACTGTAAATTTTCTGTTTTTTTTTTATCTCTTTTCTGTCTATTTTATTTTATGTAATTTGCATTAAACATAACGGAAATGTGCTGGTGGCGGTGGTTTTGTAGTTTTTTTGAGTGCGAAGCACGAAAAAAACACTACAAAACCACTGACACCCAGCACAATGTTATAATTATTAGTATTCTACATTCTGTTCTACTATTTTTATTTCGTCTTTTGTTAAATTGTATAATTTATAAATAATACTATCAATACTTTTGGTAATTCTGTTAATTTCATTGATATAAGGAATAACAGTCTCTTTTTCATTAATAAAGAATGTTTGCCATTCCTTTTTCTTTGGCATATTCCATTTAACCTTATTTTTTTCAAGTTCTTCACTAAATTCTGTCCAATTTAAATCATGCCACCTTTTTAATTGTTTACTTGCTTGCTTTATTTTAAAATCACTTTCAATAAGACCAATGAAATTTTGTTTGTTTTGGAAAACTATATCATGTAATTTTAATAATTCATTTATTTTATCTTCTATTTTTTTTTGTTCTGTATCCGAAATAGTTTTTATAGGTAATTGACTTAGATAAACTTTTTTTACTTCCGCAAATAAACGTCCTTTTTCATTTGCAATATTTTGATAAATATAATTTAGTAATTTACTGTTTAGTAGTGCTAATATATATTTAAGTTTATAATCATCTTTAACTTTTCCGACATTATATACATTATTAAGGTTGATATATTGATTGTTATCTAAATGAGCAATAATTTTATCAGATGTTTGTCTTATTATTATTTTTTCGTTTTCATTAAATGGTGCAGATTGTCTGGGTTCAGCAAGCCATTTGCCGTAGCTTAAATACATTTCTGGTTTTTGTATAAAAGTATATCGGTAAAAGTCCTTGCCGTTTACACACAGTCGATATGTTGTGTCTTTTTGTTTATTTGATGTAAAAACTTTCTGATTTACAATTTCTCGTGTTTGTTTTGGATTACCTTTTCCTGTTTGATATGGTTTTATTCCCACAATAATATTTTCTACTGCTTCTGATAGTTTTTCACAGTTTTTATACAACTTTTTAAAATCTATATCATTATTTGACAAATCATAACTTCCATCTTTTTTTATAAATGAACTATATGAAAGATTATTGATATTACATTTCTCTGTCTCTTTTTTTTGAATTTTTATATCAATTTTTGATGGCAAATTTTTAGATTTTTTTATAATCCATGAAACGCTGTCCCCAATATTCGCATCTTTAAAAACTTCATAGCAATACTTTGTAACACCCTCTATTACATAATTTTGCATTAATTTCCTTATTTTTTTAAAATAATATTGATAAGTAAATGTTGCAGGTGTTATATATCCAAGATAACCATTTTTATTTAGTAAATCAATTCCTTTTTCATAAAAAATCACATAAGTATTAGCTTGATATTCAAATGATTGGAATTTGTTTTCAATTTCTTTTATTTCTTCTTCGCTTAGTTCAGCTCCGTAAGGCGGATTTCCAATTACAATATCAAATCCTCCTTTTGATAGTATTTGCTGGTATTCATTTTGCCAGTTAAAAGCTTTATCTTTTGCTATTTTTATATTAGATATTAATGAGTTACCACACTTGATATTATCTTTTAAATTTGCTAAGTTGTCATTTCTTGTTGCTGTTTTTAGCCAAAGACCAAGTTTTGTGATTTCGACACTTTCATGGTTTAAATCTACTCCGAAAATATTATTTTTGACAATTCGTTTTTTTATTTTCCATGCTTGTAAATCATCAGGTAAAGTATTTATTTCAAGGTTTAAAGCTCCATTTTTTTTTGATTTTGGTAAAAATCCGTTTAATTTTTGTGTTACATCAATTATAATTTTCCATTCTTTAACGAGGTAATCAAAAGCTTGGGTTAAGAATGCACCCGAACCACAAGCTGGGTCTATAATAGTTATTGAATTAAGGGTTTTTTTGTATTTTTCCCACAATTCTAACTGTTCTTTTTTCCCTTCGTTTGAAGTTGCAATTTCTTGGATTTTATTTATTCCGATTTTTTCTTTTTTATCATCTAACCATTTTCCAACTGTATTTTCAACAATATGACGTGTAATATATTCTGGGGTGTAAAAAATTCCGTATTTTTTCCGTTGGTTTAGTTCTTCTGAAACTTTTTGTTTAACTAAATCATCAATTTTGTCATCTTCTTCATTTATATTATTTTCTATTACGTCTTTTTTTAGCTTTTCAATATCACTTATTGAATGTTCAAAAATGTGTCCGAGTATATTAATATTCAAATCACTTTCAAAATCATAAGTTGAAAGTTTTAAAAGTTTTGAGAGAAAATAATCTTTAATTATTAGCTTATCAATTTCATTTTTTTGTTTGAATAAGCCTCCATTAAATTTGTGAAGTCTTGGCGGCATTCCTTTATCCATAGCAATAAATAAATTTTTAAGCTGCCTCCAAAGTTCCATATTGTCATTTGTCCATATTTTTTTTGAAATTTCTTCAATTTCTTTTAAAATATTAAATGATATTAATTCATAATCTTTTACAACACTAATAAATACTATTCTGTCAATAATTGTTTGTGCAAAATTAATTAATTCTAATGCAGGAATTTTGTTATTGTGTGTTATCAAATGTCTGACAAATAGTTCTCTTAGTATTTTATAATGTGCATAAAACTCTTCTGATATATTTTTTTCTTCTTCAATACGATTTTCCAAAGCATATTCTACTACAGAGAGTTGTTTGTCTAAAAAAAGTTGTCCTTTTGAAAGTAAATAGTAAAAACGGTTAAATTCTTCATCAATGTTGAGAGAGCTAATATCAAAACTTTCATATTTATTAATATCATTTGCTGCATAAAGTCTTATTTCAAGAAAATTACTGACAATAATCCATTTACAACTTTTCCCGATTTTGTTAGCATACATAAATGCTTGTTCAACTGGACTTCCTTTAAAGTCTTTTCGATTTTGTGGTTTATCAAGAGGGGTGCGAGCATTTTTAAGTTCTATTACAACACGTATATCTGTTTTAATATTCTTATTTTTGTCTATTGAAAAAAAACCTAATGCCCCGTCAGCTTTTGAGGCATCGAAACTTGTTCTTGCTTCCTCAATTAAGTTCCACTGAGTTGGATTTTTATAATTATATTCAAGTATATCGCCGAAAAAAGTATGTAGAAATCTTGATTGCAGTTCTTCTTCTTTTTGTTTTATAATTTTACCGCTATTTATATTTTGTTGCCAATTTTGTATAAGCTCTATTTTTTTATATCTATTTTGAATTTTTTCAGATAAAAAATTTCGTAAGCGTCTGTTAATATCTTTTTTTGCAAAAATCGTTTGATGTTTCATTTTTTACCTTATTCTAATGTGTATATTTTTAGTTTTCAATTAATTATAACGAAAATGTGTTGGCATCAGGCGGCTGTGGGGCAGGCAGCTTGCGAAATGAGCGAAGCGAATGAAGCAAGTTGCCTGCCTCACAGCCCATTGTGTCCAAAACAAAGTTAGCAAAAATATTTATTATTCATCATTTTATCTAAATCAACACCATTTGCATGTAGTACCTGAATGGCTGTTTTTAAGTAATTTTCTAAATACGGGACTTGTTCATAAACAGGCAACAGTATTTCAACTGCTTCCATTGCCAAGGCAATTGATTTTTCTTTAACAGGAACTGATTGTATATAAAAAATACTCAGGTTTATTACAGTCATTGCGACATCGGGCAAATAGGTTCTTGGGTTCTCTTTGGCAAGTTCTCTT
>JAOZVK010000252.1 GCA_029938185.1 Bacteroidales bacterium
TAGTGGTGCCAAATAGGCATTGGCATATTTTTGTTGTGTTGTTTTATTCATAATTATGTACTTTAATATTAAGGTCTTCGACCTATTTAATGTGGCTTAAGCATTTTTGTATACAAATGTATTATAGTTGATTGGATAAATGCGAATACCGAAAAACTTTTGTGAAACTACTTACTTATTACAAAGGTACAAAAAATATTTTAATATTTTTGGGAATTTTGTTTGAAAATTTAGTAACTCTAAATAGGGGCATCCACGAATGTAAGTAAGGTCTTCGACATATTTATAGTTGCTTATGCATTAGTACAAAGACAATTTAATCAGTAAGTTCTTAAATGTTGCACAAAAATCAACAATTATTCATATATATATCTGATATTGAGGTGCTATAGTATTGCATTTTTTTTACATCACCGTAACTAAAATTTTATTATATTTTTGATTTTATTGAATTCTAAGTTGCTGATTACTAAATGTAAATTTTTATAATTTTTAGTTTTTTATGTAAGTCATTGATATAGCGGTTATTTGTTTTTTGTGCAGTATTTAATACTCTCATATACAATTTATTAATACAATAAAATCAATATTTCGTGCAATATTTAAGTATTTACTGTGCGCTCGGCTGGTGTTTTCACCTGCCACTGATAGTACAATAGTGAAAGTCAATTTGCATATATACTAAATTAGGTTAAGAATTTTACTTTTATAAAAATGTTATAAACTATTAATCAAAATATTGTACCATTGTATCATTGAATAATTGAACCATTGAAAGTATATCTAAATTATTAGTCCTGTTTTTGTTAAACCTACTGTTCTCCAGCCTGTATCATCAAGTATTGTTATTTCGTTGTAGCCACATTCCATAATATATTGGCTTGCCTGAGTGTATAGCGAATCAAGTTCGTTGGGACTATGAGCGTCTCCCGAAATTGTTACTCGAATATTTAATTTTTTACATTGTTTTAGTATATAACTATTTGGATAAAACACCTTATCAATGCCCCTAAATACTCCTCTTGTATTGATTTCTACAATTGAGTCATTTTCTTTTATTACTCTTAGTACTTGATTTACGGCATCTTTATACCAGTTTTCATTTTCATTAAAAAAAACATCACCAAGATTAAATTTTTTGATTAAATCTAAATGTGCTATTATATCTGGTTTGCAGTTGATTATCATGTTTGTAACTTGTTCGTAGTAATATTTTACAAGTTTTTTTTCATCACCACCGAATATTTGTTCTAATCCTTTTGCAAATGTTTTTTTACCTAAATCGTAGTTCCAATACAATCCATCATCAAATTGTTTTAGATAATGTATTCCGCCAACTGTATAGTCTAAATTATATTTTTCAAAATTTTTAACCCCAGAAATATTTTCAATATAATCTACTTCTAAACCCATATATAGGTTTATTTTGTTCTTATATTTTTCTTTAAGTATTTCTATATCTTTGATATAATCAGGCAATTTTTCTATTTTAATATTCCAGCCTGACTCAAAAGGTACAGGAGAATGACCAGAAAATCCAATCGCATACATTTTTTTCTCAATTGCTTTTTTAGCATAATTTTCAAGATTAGCTTTTCCATCACAATATGTGCTATGAGTATGATAATTAGTCCAATTCATTTTACTATTTTTTCAGTTTATCGTCTTCTAATATCCTTTAATTTTTTTATTTCAGTTACTATAAGGTCTTTAGTTTTTGATTTAAATGTATATTTTATTATTGAAGCTCCTTTAAAATCCTTTATTGGACATTCATCATTACTTTTCTTGATAGGTTTATTTGCTAAATCGGCAGGATATTTATATGTACCAACAATTGCAAATATTTTTGTTCCCGATAGTGATGATAGTTTTTCATTAGTTAACTTATCATCTTCAAATTTATATAATTCGAAATCAATATATCTACCCTTTTTAGCATTTCCTATCCATAATTTATCAATATTTATTTCTTTTGATGTTTGTTTTTTACAAACAAATATATACTTTTCTCTTATATCAGCTCCCCTAAAACCTGGTATAGTTTTTTGTACAGTTGATGATACAATTTTTAGTTTTTTACAATATGGTTTCATAGAAAAAATACTAATAAATAATACTATTATTAAACTTATTTTTATTACAGATTTCATATTTTTTAATTTAGAGGTCTTCGACCTGTTTAATGTTGCTTATTAATGATACTTTCGAGCGTAAGCAAGGTAAAAAGGCTCAAAGAGCCTACTTTAGAATAACTTTTGAAGTTTTTATATTATTTTTTGATTTTACAGTTACAAAATATAAACCTTTATAACTATTTGATAAGTTGATTTGTTGTTTACCTTTGTTTACATTTTTTATATATTTAATAACCCCTCCTACAACATTATAAATTACAATTTCACTTTCATTATTATCTATATTGATATTTATCAAGCCATTAGATGGATTTGGATATATGTTTAATTCTGATTGATTTTTTTTAGTATTTAAAATATTGGTTACACTGTTAGACTGTAAAGGGCTTCTCCATATTCCTCTTCCAAAAGTAGCAACAACAAGTTTGTTTGTTCCATATTGAATTTCCATATCATTTACTATAACATTGGGTAGTTTTGTGCCATACTTTGTCCAATCAGTAGCATTTTTATCTTTGTGGTATACCCCCAAATCGGTACCAATATACAAATCATCGTTTGCACCTGTTTGATATACAATACATTTGACAGGAATATTGGGCAATGTTCCTGAAATATCAGTCCATGTTTGCCCTAAATCAGTAGTTTTTTTAACCTTATCCTTATCAGTATAACCCGAAAATGTTAAATATGCAGTTTTAGGATCGGTTGCATTTATAGCAAGTCTGGTAATATTATTTGTCGGATTTAAATTTGATGTAATATCAGTCCAGCTACTACCTCCGTTAGTTGTTACAAAAAGTTTTTGTCCATTACCTGCATATATTGTATTTGGGTCAGACGGTGATATTGCAATATGTGTCCATACGTTTCCGCTTAGTTGGTTATTTGTTATTTTTGTCCAATTATCACCCTTGTTGGTCGATTTATAAATTTCGTCCCAACCACCATAAATTGTTGTTGGTGTTTTTGGATCCATTATCAAAGGCCATTCGAAACCAGCACTTGCTTGTGGGGTATTAACTTCCGTTTCTATTGTAGCAAAACCATCCAATGTTCTCATCAAATAACCGCTTGTGCTTGCAGTATAACATATTTTAGAATCGGTATAATCAACCAAACATTCAACACCATCTGTATTATTATTTCTATCATACCATTTGCTACCGTCCCAGTGGTTTACATCATTATCTTGAGCACCAGCAAGTAAAAAATCGGCGTTTTGAGGTGTGCCGCCAAGTGCATAGTATTGAGTTACAAATAGACCAGCAGTCAAATCAGTCCATTTATCATCAGTTGTAATATCGCCTTTGTGCAAACCACCGTCGTTACCTGAAAACAAAATCTTATCGCTTCCTGGTAAAAATTTTAGTACATGATGATCAGAATGCACATAAAAAAACGGATATCCGGTTTGCCAATATCCATCAAGATAACCTTCCCAAGTCGCGCCACCATCTTTACTTCTCCAAGCATAATTCATTTCACCTAAAATTATCAATTTTTTATCATTTGGTGCAATAGCAACACACATATTGTATCCTCCTTGCGTACTGACATTATTAGGCATTGTTGTTAGTTGTGTCCATTTTGTTCCACCATCTGTACTTGTATATGCGATTGCATCTTGATAGAAAGCAAAAATATAGTTTGCATCTACTTTTGTAACACATAGTTCTATTCTACCTGTTTTATAAGTAGGTAAGTCTCCTGTAAGCTTTGTAAATGTTTTTCCTAAATCAGTAGATTTATAAATATCTGCACTATGTCCGCCTTGTGAAGTACCTGCAAAAATAGTATTTTCGTCATCGGTTTTGAAAACCAAAGAGCAAAAACCAACACCCGATGTACCTGTACTTTGTGTCCAGTCTTCACCACCATTTGTAGTATAATAAATACCATCTGATGTTGATGCCACTAATGTTTGAGTATTTGTTGAATGTATTAATAATCTTGCAGTTTGTCTTGTTTTATTTAACTCATAGTTTAATTTTGTTGTATTCCATGTTTGTCCAGCATCAGTTGATTTCATAACTCCCAGAGAGTTCGTTTGCTCACCATCAGCATCGCCAGTTGCTATATACATAATTTTATTATCAGTTGGGTCAATTGCGATGTCGCTAATACCTAATGATGGTAGTTGGTCAGTATTAGTTGTCCAGTTTTGTCCTTCATCTGTACTTTTCCAAAGTCCTCCAGCAGGAGCACCTACCCATATTATTTTACTATCATTTGGGTCAAAAGTAATTGCATTAATACGCCCAAGTCCAGGATAACCTGGAGCTTCGGCGGTAGGGATAACATTTGGACCAATAAAAGACCAGTTTGCATTTGTTGATTTTAATTGATGTGAGTGTGTTAATTTATATTTTTTTAGTTCATAATATGCTGTCATTGGATTTGGAAAACTACCATCAGATAATATCCTGTCTTTCCAAAAACGCTCCCACCTTTTGTATTGCAAATAATCTCTGTCGTTGGTTGATACTTTTTTTAATCTCAAGGCTTCATTAAAAGCATTTTTTATTTCATAAAAATTTCTATCTTTTGCTGCACTTTTCATCTTTTTCCAATTTTGGGTAAATGCAATAAATGGTAGTAACAACACAATTGTAAGTAATAGTTTTTTCATAATGATTCAGTTTTAGGATAATGCATTAATTCAATTTTTTTAGTAAAGTTAATATATACTTTATAAAAAAACAATAGTAATATTTTCGTATGGCTATATATTGATAATATACAATATTTAATGAGCTATAATACAGTATTTAAGTTTGAAGAAATATATACAAATTTTAAAATAAAACTTTTTAAGTGTTCTTTAATGAAAAAAAAGTTTCAATATCAAGAAACTAATAAATTTCATGTTTTTTTTATTAAGCTTTTTATATAATTGCACTAAGGTCTTCTATCTATTTAATATAGTTAGATGTTTATTGTTAATCAGTTGATTACATTTATATAATACAGAGGGATTTTTGTTAGACCACTTATTGTATGATGAAGATTTTAATGTAGAAAACCCATAAGAGTTAATTTAAAAATAAAAAATATGACAATAATTGAAAAAATATTAACAAATCATTCAAAGTATGAAAGTGTTAAACCCGGAGATATTGTTGATGTTGAAATAGACGCAAGAGCAGCAAGAGATTTTGGTGGACCAAATGTAGTAAAAAATATAAGAGATAATAATCTATCAATTGATGATGTTTCAAAAACATTTTTTACATTTGATACAAATCCAACTGGTTCAGACCAAAAATATGCTATAAATCAACATATATGCAGACAGTTTGCACGCGAACATAAAATAAAAGTTTTTGATATAAATAAAGGTATTGGTACACATTTATTGATTGAAAAAGGATTAGCATATCCTGGAGCAACAGCAGTTACAACTGATTCACATGCAAATATTCTTGGTGCAGTAGGTGCATTTGGTCAAGGAATGGGCGACCAAGATATTGCACTTGCATTTAGTAAAGGTAAAGTTTGGTTTAAAGTACCCGAATCGGTAAAAATAATTTTAAAAGGAAAACGTCCTAAAAATATTTTTGCCAAAGATATAGTACTTAATTTATTGTCAATTTTTGGTGCAAATAAACTTTTGGCTTATTCAGTAGAAATTGAAGGAGAAGAAGCTGAAAAATTAACATTAGACGAAAGGCTTACAATATCGTCAATGGCTACCGAAATGGGAGCGATTATTATATTTTTCACACCAAATAAAAAAATAATAGATTATTGTGAAGAAAGAACTGGACAAAAAATCAAAGCTGTTTCTGCTGATTCTGATGCAAAATATGCACAAACTCATGAAATTGATATTAGCAAATTTGTTCCTAAAGTATCATTACCGGGAAAACCACATGATACAGCAAATATAAATGAAATAGAAATAGTAAGAATAGACTCTGCATTTATAGGAAGCTGTACTAATGGTCGAATTGAAGATATGCGACAAGTTGCAAGTATTTTGAAAGGTAAAAAAACTGCTCAGGGAGTTGTGCTAAAAATTGTACCATCTACCGACGAAGTATGGCAAGCATGTTTAGACGAGGGTTTAATTGAAATATTCAAAAAGTCGGGAGCATTGGTTTCAAATGCAGGATGTGCAGGATGTGCCGCTGGACAAGTAGGACAAAATGGACCTGGTGAAATAACAATTAGTACTGGAAATAGAAATTTTCCAGGCAAACAAGGTAAAGGAAAAGTATATTTAGCTTCTCCGGCTACTGTTGTTGCATCGGCTATTGCTGGATATATCACTACATATAATAATATACCAAAAGAGCCTATGGTATTTGAATATAAAATGCCTGCAAAAGAAGTGTCTAATGATAATAAAAAATCTGATAAGTCGGTCAAACATACAGCTATCGAAGGTAGAGTTTGGTTTATAAAAGAGGATAATATTGATACTGATATGATTTTTCATAACAGATATTTAGCAATTACAAATATTAATGAGATGGGGCAGTATACTTTTGATAATCTCGAAGGTTATGAAGATTTTGCTAAAAAAGCATTGGTAAGCGATATTGTTATTGTTCAAAAGAATTTTGGTAGTGGAAGTTCCAGACAGCAAGCTGTTGATTGTTTTAAGTCATTAGGTGTGCAGGCTATTATTGCAGAATCGTATGGAGCTATTTATGAAAGAAATGCTATTAATGCTGCCTTTCCAATATTATCGTATAGTAATATTGATAGTCTTGATATTGAAACAGGCGATTTAATAAAAGTTGATTTTGAAACAGGACAAATTATAAATTTAAAAAATAAAAAGGACGGAAACTTAAATAAATTTTCGGATATACAAATGGAAATATACCAAAGAGGTGGTATTTTTTAGGCTTTTTGATACATTTTACGTAGCTTTCGCATAAATATTTTTACAACTATTTATTTACAGTTGATTAAGGTCTTCAACCTATTTATAGTTGCTTACGCATTAATACAAAGATAATTAAATCAGTAAGTTATGAATAAGTAAATGTCGAAAAACTTTTGTAACAGTACTTAAATAGTGAAAATAAATTTGTACCTTAAATATAATAAATTTAAAACACATGAAAAAAACATTTGTATTAGTTTTTATTTTACTAATTATTAAGTTGAATACTTATTCTCAAATAAGTTTTGTAACAATAGCAAGTGGTGAGCTTCCCTTGACTAGTAAACCAAGATTGAGTATAGATATAGGAATCCCATTTACTATTGTGGGTCCATATGCCCCAATAGTTAATAATTCTATATTTATAGAATCTGGATTATTTGTAACAAATAATGGATTTATATATGAAAAGGGTGATTATAAATATATTCATAGAACACTTGGTTTGTCTATACCAATTAGAATTGGAAAAATTATGAAAGAAAAATATTACTTGGGTGTTGGTCATCAGTTTAATTTTCCTTTTCACTACAAATTAAAACGATTTGATGCTGGAACAAGAAAAAATAAAGAAATAATAACTAAAGAATTTTTTTCAAAACGTGTTAGCAAATACCAGCCATGTTTAGAAGTGTCATTTGGTATAATGTATCATAAATATGGACGTTTCTCAATAAGAGCAAAGTTGTTTTATACTGATTTTTTTAATGTAGACTATTCCGAAACTGTTAACGATTTAGAAGTAAAACCATATGAATCAATTGCAATATCTCAACATTTTGGAATAACATTTTCGTATAGTCCAGGATTGTAAGGTCTTCGACCTATTTAATGTGGCTTACGCATTTTTGTAAATTACTATCATGTAGTTAATTGTATAAAAAAAATGTCGAAAAACTTCTGTAAGCCTACTTACCTTATAAGTAATCAGTCAGAATTATGTGTATATTTACTTATCGTAAAGCTGCTAATTAAGGATATGTTTACAAATGTGGGCTACCAGTTTTAAAGTTAGACGCTTTTTAACCGCAAAGCTCTGCAAAGGTTCACTTTAACTTCAGAACTCACAAAAACAGTTCTTTTTTTCAAAAACAATCGCAAATTAAAAGTT
>JAOZVK010000253.1 GCA_029938185.1 Bacteroidales bacterium
CTAATTATTAAATACTAATAAAAATGATTTAATAGTTTAATTATCAAATAGTTTCAAGTTTGTAAAGTAGAATTAAATAATATTTTTTAAACTTGCTTTCTGCAATCCAAAATCAAATAACACTAATATGCGTAATCTAATTTTCATTTCATTATTTATCATTATTTTTCAATTTATATCTTTTTCGCAAAACAAAATATATGCTGTAATTATAGGAGTGTCAGAATATGAAAACCTACCAGAGCAGAACCAACTAAAATATGCTGATAAAGATGCACTTGAACTATCAATATTTCTAAAAAATAATACAAAAATTGATTCTTCTGATATTCATTTATACCTAAACAAGAATCCAACCAATAAATATATGATATTCATGAAAATTGATCAAATAATTGGAAAAGCTAAAGCTGGAGATAGGTTAATTATATATTTTGCTGGACACGGAGATGTACAAGATTTATCTGGACAAGACTTAGGATATTTATTAATTAATAAAGTAATTGATAGTTTACCATACCCTGCACAAGAAGGGGTACTTGAATTGTATAATATAAATAATCTTATCTCGGTAGCAGTCAGTAAAGGAATTAAAGTTTTATTTATAACAGATGCATGCAGGTCGGGTTCGGCTATGGATAATGAATCAAAAGTTTTTACTCCGCTAAATACAGAATTAAAAAATACAACAAAGCTTGTTTCATGTGAATCATGGCAATATTCATTTGAACATAAAATGTGGGGTGGTGGACATGGTGTATTTACCTATTATCTACTTTTGGGAATGAAAGGACTTGCTGACAAAAATAATGATAATTTAATAACAATAAGTGAGTTGTATGATTTCGTAAATAAAAAAGTATCAAAAGATACTGATGATAGACAAACACCTATATCAAGCGGAAGCGATTCTTCGTTTAGCATTCAAGTAGATTCAATATTGAAAAAGAAAACTTTAAATGATTATAAAAAAGAAAGAAAAAAACTGAAAGCTAAAAAAAGAAAAAAACAACGAGGAATACTGAAAAGGTCATTAAGCAATAATTTTAAAAATCAGACCTCCTTGGCTGATAGTTTCCATAATTTAATAAAACAAAACCACTTGGTAGACCCCCAGTATTATTTAGAAGATGATAATAGTGAAATAGAAATAAAAATAGAAAATAAAATAAAACCCCATAAAAGTTTTGTTTATAATCTAAAAAGCTCCAAAAGCGGAAAATATATAATTACTCATGGAAACGATAATTTATTAAAAATATGGTCGTCCGATTCTCTAAAGTTAATATACAGTTTAAATACACCTAAATTTATGACCAAATATCATAAAGAAAAAATAAGGTATTTTAGTATAAGCCGTAATGAGAAATATATTGTAAGTGGTGCCAAAGATAATAGCATAATATTATGGGATTTAGAAAAACAAAAAGCAAAATTTAAAATAAAAAAAGCTCACAAACGTCAAGTATTTTCAGTAATATTTAGTAATGACAATAAATATATAATATCAGGTGGCGATGATAAACTTATAAAAAAATGGAATATTGAAACAGGAAAACTTATCAAATCATTGAAAGGGCATAAAAGAACGGTTGAAATGCTAATACCTTTGAATAACAAAAAAAAATTGTTAAGTTTATCTACCAATAGCAAAGAGATTTTTGTGTGGAATATTGATAGTTTGAAATTAGTTAATACACTTAAAAAGCATTCTAAATCAATCAAATCTATTGCTTTACAAACTCAGAAAAAACGAAAATATTTTGCATCATCAACAGCTTCTGGGCAAGTAATTATATGGGATAATGAAACTCTTGAACCAATAAAAAAAATTGAGGCTAACTATAGGTCAATCAAGTCAATTGAAGTATATAATAAATATATATTTATACCAAATAGAAAAACAATAAGTATTTATAATATCCAAAATAATAAGCTTAGTAATCTTGTATTTAACAATAGAAAAAAGATAGTTTTATTAAAAATTATTCCTAAATTAAAAAAAATTATATATATAAACCAATCAGGAGAATTGGTGCTTGCCAATATTAAACTTCCAAAATTAAAACCCTCGGCAAGCTATATATTCAATGAAATGAAAAAAATAAATAAATACAAAAACAATATTGATATTTTCAAAGGAGAACTATATATTGCTCTACAAACTACTTCACACCAAACAATTATGCCATTTATCAGAGGTGTTAGTAAATTACCTTCCATAAACGTAATAGATAAATCAATAAATAAATTAGATTATGCTTTTAAATTATATCCAAAAGAAAGTTATTTTGCTAAAAAATCTAAAATTGATAAATTATTATTACAATCCTATAAAATAATCATAACAAACAATGTATTAAATTATAATACTGCAGTAAATAATTTAAAATCTATAATAAAAATTGAACCACATGTGGCATATCCATACAATGCATTAAGTATTTTATATCAAAAAATGAATAAATTTGAATTATCAGATTCTGTTATAAAAATTGCAATAAAGAGAGTAGCTAAATGGACAGAGCCTAAAAATAATTTTGGTCAAAGCTTGTTGAAACAATATAAATATGAAGAGTCTATTAAACAGTATAAAGAAATAATAAAAGTTAAACCAAACCTTATAAAAGCATATAATACAATAGCCAAAATATATACCGAAATAGGTGCTTATAATAAAGCAGAAAAATATTTCATAAAATCTTTGGAAGTTGATTCTTTAAACTCCAACACATATTCGCAATATGGTAATTTGCAATTTAAAAGAGGACAATTTACCAAAGCCAAAACAATGCTTAATAAAAGCAAAAAATTAGATAGTACCAATTTAGTCCAATATCTGATACTTGGTGAATATTACACATATCTATATAAAAATGTATGGAGAGAGATAACATTTCTGTACGATGCAAGACAAGCATATCTTAAAGCTATAAAACAAAATCCATACAACCCACTTGTATATGTTGAATTTTCGAAGTTTTATACAATTATTTCAAAGGTTGATGATGAAACAGCAACAGTTTTTCTGCAAAATATTTTTGATGTATACACAAAAAAAGAAGTAAAAGAAAAAACACTTAATAAAATTAAAATACTGGTAAACAAAGCATTAAAACTAAATCCATATATTTCAGATGCAACAATAGGACTTGCCTATATTGCAAGTATGTCAGCAAGTCCGACTTTGGCTCACAGCTATTACCAAAAAGCTATTGAAAAAAATATAAATAACCCAAAACCATATTACAACTATGCAAATTATTTTGAAAGTATTAAAAAAAATGAAAAAGCTATTGAATATTATAAACTTTCTATAATTAAAGATAAAAAATTCTTACTTGCATATATTGATTTGTGGAACTTGTATTACAAAAATGAAATGATGATGGAACTTGATAATTTATACGATAAAGCAATTAAAATTTTTCCAGATTCACCTATCTTTTTTCATAAAAACTCAACAAGAAACGATAAAATAAATCCAAAAAAATATATAGATAAGGCTCTGGAAATTGATAGTAATTATATTTTTGCTAAAATTAGTAAACAAAATATTATTTATTTTAATACCAAAAATCCTAAAAATGTAGAAATATCACAATTCGGAACAAAATTAAAATACCTTGCAAATCTTGATAATAGATGTGTTATTGTTAAAGTTAATGATAAATCGGGTGTAATGAGTACCTCTGGAGAAATAAAGATTCCACTAAAATATGATGAAATCATTAAAGTAGACGAAAATTTACTATGTGCATTTAGCAGATATGAAAAAAATAATGATTTGGTAACATCATTGATATGGATGAATTATGATGGAGATTATAAAGATTATGCCGTTTATAAAGAGGCTGTATATTATGGTAAAGGATTTATAAAATTTAGAGAAAATTTTAGGTGGGGGCTTTTAAATAAGTTTGGAAAAAAGATTGTAAATGCAGAATATGATGATGTTGAACCTTTTGACGATAAATTAAGCCTAATTAAAGTAATGAAAGGAGAATTTATAGGTTGTGTTAATATAAAAGGCAAGCTAATAATACCTATTGAATATCATAAAATTATACCTTTAGAATATTTTGGAATAGAAGGTTACCGTTGCTACAAAGATGGTAAAATAGTTGGCGAATTTAGTTCAAAGGGGTCAAGATTAAATTACTAAAAAAAAGTTTTCAAGCTATTTTGTTCTATTCATTCCTTCCATTAACTATTATTTGTGGGTTTACAATAGTTCATCATATCGGACTTTTGATTGCACAGGTAGATGTTTTTAAAGTAATAAATAATAAAAATTTAAATTAGTTATAATTCATATATAACTAAATTTCTGTATATTATATATATATCGAAAAAAAGAATTTTAATCAATTTAATAAAATTATAGATAAATTAGTTATAATTATTAGTTTTGCAAAAACTTATAATAAATATGAAATTTACAGCTAAAGAAATAGCCGAGTATTTAAATGGCACAGTAGAGGGAAACCCCGAAGAAATAGTTAGCAACATATCAAAAATTGAGGAGGGCGAGAAAGGTACACTTTCATTTTTAGCAAACCCCAAGTACGAAAATTATTTATATTCAACCAAAGCATCTATAGTCCTTATAAATAACAACTTTCAATTACAAGGAAAAATATCATGCACATTGATACGAGTAAAAAATTCATACGAATCATTTGCTTCATTACTTGAATTATACTACAAGAAAAAAAATGATAAGCAAGGAATTAGCTCAAATTCACACATTAACCAAACAGCCCAAATTGGAGATAATGTATATGTTGGAGAGTTTTCGTCCATAAATAAAAATTCCAAAATAGCTAATAATGTCAAAATATACCAGCAAGTGTATATAGGCGAAGGTGTCGAAATATCCGATAATACAATTTTACATCCAGGAGTTAAAATATATGATAACTGTAAAATTGGTAAAAACTGCGTAATTCATGCAGGAGTAGTTATTGGAAGTGATGGATTTGGTTTTGCACCAACAAATTCCGATTACAAGAAAATCCCCCAAATAGGAAATGTTATAATTGAAGACGATGTTGAGATTGGCTCAAACACTACAATTGATAGAGCAACATTAGGTTCAACCATAATAAGAAAAGGAGTAAAATTAGACAATTTGATTCAAGTAGCACACAATGTTGAAATAGGAGAGCAAACTGTTATAGCAGCACAAAGTGGAATATCAGGCTCAACACAAATAGGAAAACGTTGTATGATAGGAGGACAAGTAGCAATAACAGGTCATATTAAAATAGAAGATGAGGTAAAAATTGGTGGGAAATCAGGAGTAATATCTAACATAAAAAAAGGAACAATTGTAATGGGCAACCCTTCTTTTAACATCATGAATTATAAAAAATCAAGTGTTATTTTTAGAAAATTGCCTGAAATTAAAAAACAAATTGATATAATACAAAAAGATATAAACAAATTATTAGATAATAATAAATAAATTATGAAATTTCTCAATTTCATAATTATACATCAAGCGTAAGCAATATTAAATAGGTCTGATGACCTTAATATTTTTTTAAATGGCAGAAAAACAAAAAACTATTAAAAAAGAAGCCTCGCTTAAAGGGCAAGGTTTGCATACTGGAGTTGAAGTAGAAGTTGTATTTAAACCAGCACCTGTAAATCATGGATATATATTTCAAAGAATAGATTTAGAGGGCAAACCAAAAGTTCGCGCTATTGTCGAAAATGTAATCGACACATCAAGAAGCACAGTAATTGAAGAAAATGGAGCCAGAGTTGGTACAGTAGAGCATTTGTTATCAGCCGCATACGGTATGGGGGTCGATAATTTACTAATTGAAATTAATGGTCCCGAAACACCAATATTAGACGGAAGTGCCAAGTATTATGCACAAGCAATCGAAAAAGCCGAAATAATAGAACAAGAAGCCAATAAAGAATTTTTTGTAGTAAAAAGCAATATCAATTATTCTGATGAAGAAAATGGTATTGAACTTATGACCTTTCCTGACGATAATTTTAGTCTGAATGTAATGATTGATTATGGTTCAGAAGTATTAGGAAACCAATATGCTACATTAAATTCAATTTCGGAATATAAAAATGAAATTTCTGAATGCAAAACATTTGTTTTTCTTAGCGAACTCGAATTTTTATTAAAAAATAATTTAATAAAAGGTGGTAGTTTAGAAAATGCACTTGTAATAATCGAAAATGAAACAACACAAGAAGAACTAGACAGAATTGCAGATATGTTCAATAAACCAAGAGTTGAAGTAAAAACTCAAGGAGTGTTGAATAGTAGTGATTTGATTTTCCCCAATGAACCAGCACGTCACAAATTACTTGATTTATTAGGAGATTTAGCATTGGTTGGTATGCCTATAAAAGGAAAAATATTAGCAACACGACCAGGACATTATTCTAATGTCGAGTTTGTAAAAAAAATAAAGCAAGTTATCAGAAAAAAAAGATTTAAAACGGAAGCTCCTGCTTATGACCCCAATATAGACCCCCTTTTGGATATAAACAGAATTATAGAACTCCTCCCCCACCGACCTCCTTTTTTGCTTGTCGATAAAATAATTTCTATAAATAATATTGGTATAGTAGGTGTGAAAAATGTTAGCATGAATGAGCCTTTTTTTGTAGGACATTTTCCTGGAGAACCAGTTATGCCTGGAGTATTATTAATTGAATCAATGGCACAAATAGGCGCAATACTCGTTCTAAACTTAGTCTCTGACCCACAAAGCTATTCTACATATTTTTTAAAAATAGATAAAGTGAAATTCAAAAAAAAAGTTGTACCTGGCGATACAATAGTTCTTAAAGTTGAATTACTTGCACCAATTAGACGTGGTGTGGCATATATGAAAGGTTTGGCATACGTAGGAGACTATCTGGTTACTGAAGGAGAATTTATGGCACAAATGATAAAAAATAAATGATAATGAATAATTTAATACATATTCACAAAGATGCTAAAATTGGCAAAAATGTAGTAATTGAACCTTTCACAACAATACATGGCGACATCGAAATTGGCGATGGAACATGGATAGCTTCAAATGTTACAATTATGGACGGTAGTAGAATTGGTAAAAACTGCAAAATTTTTCCAGGAGCTGTTATTGGAGCAATTCCACAAGATTTAAAATATCAAGGTGAAAAAACAGTTGCTATAATAGGTGATAACACTACAATACGTGAATGTGTGACAGTAAATAAAGGAACAGCATCCAGAGGAAAAACATCAATAGGAAATAACTGTTTATTAATGGCATATGTTCATGTTGGACACGATTGTATTTTAAAAAATAATATTATAATTTCGAATAGTACAAATGTTGCAGGTGAAGTTGAAATTGGCGATTTTGCTGTAATTAGTGCTGCCGTACAAATTCATCAGTTTGTAAAAATTGGAGCACATGTAATGATATCAGGTGGTACGCTTGTGCGAAAAGATGTACCTCCTTTTGTTAAAGCTGCAAGAGAACCTATTTCATATGTTGGAATTAATTCGATAGGTTTAAGAAGAAGGGGTTTTGATAATGGTACTATTTCTAATATTCAAAATATATATAGAATTTTATATAATTCAAACAGTAATACTTCTGTAGCTATTAACAAAATTGAAGAAGAAGTACCAGAAATTAAAGAACGAAATTATATAATAGATTTTATTAATAATGCTACCAGAGGAATTATTAAAGGATAACATTCTTATATCTTCAGAGTACTTGTTGGCGTACTAAAAACCATGATTTCAAGGCTGGGCTTATAAAAACTAATAAATTACAAAATATTATTAGTTCAAATTTTATTCTTTGAGTGAGTTTTTTTTTCATATCAATACGCAATAGCTACAACGCAGAGATTCGCAAAGAAAGTTTCATTTATGAAAATTGTTAAGTATATTTTTAAAATGGTGTCATAATTCTGGATATTTTATTTATATATTTTAACCACTGAGTATCACAGAGTTTTTACACTCTGTGATACTATATGAAATTTTATTCTGTGGTTAAAAATATGGGCATTTTTCATAAATTACAAAAAGTAGTTGACACTTTTTTTATTCTTAAAAAC
>JAOZVK010000254.1 GCA_029938185.1 Bacteroidales bacterium
ATTTATAATTCGTAATTTATAATTCGTAATTTATAATTCGTAATTTATAATTCGTCAACCCCTTAGAACTACCCTCCCGATTTTTTAGCTTTATATCCAATATTAAGCAAAATTTGTAAAATCTTGTCTCTAAAATCACCTTGTATCAAAATTTCACCATCTTTAACAGTGCCGCCAACACCACATTTTGATTTTAACAATTTGCCTAAGTCTTTTATATCAGCATTAGTCCCAACAAAACCTGTAATAAGTGTTACCGATTTTCCTCTTCTTGCTTTTCTATCCAAACTTATTCTTAAATTCTGTTGCTTTGGTGCTAAAGTGTTTTTTTCTTCGTCTTCACCTGTTTTGTATTCATAATCAGGATTGGTTGAATATACCATACCTAATCTATCTTTCCAGTCTTTTGCCATAATGAACTTTATAAATCTAAAATTTTAAAAGTCTAATTCCATCTTTTTCAATATCAATAAACTTTTTTTTATATAAATTGCCAATTGCTTTTTTAAATTTTTTCTTACTTATATTAAACATTTCATAAATATCATCGGGTTTGCTTTTGTCTGTAATTGTAACAAAATTATCATTATCTTTTAGTATCCTAATAATATTTGTAGAAACATCTTCAATTTGATTATATCCTGCTTTGTTTAGGTAAAGGTCTATTTTTTGGTCTTCTCTAATTTTTTTTATAAAACCTTTGATTTTTTGCCCAACAAACAAAGTTTGAAAAATTTCATTATTATACAACATTCCCCAATATGAATTATTTATTATTGCTTTGTAACCCATATCGGTTTTACTATGTATTAATAAATCAACCTCTTGGTCTGTATCAAATTTTGCTGTATCTAAATCCAAATATTTATCTAATTTTGCCGAAGCTGCAATTCTTTTGGTTTCGTCATCAAGATATAGATATACAATATACGACCTTCCTTCAATCATTCTTTTCTTTTGCTGACTAAACGGAACCAACAAATCTTTTATTAATCCCCAGTCCATAAAAGCACCAACAGTTTCGACAGCAATAGTTCTTAGTAAGATAAAATCACCTACCATTGCATATGGTTTTATTGTTGTTGCAATAATTCTATCTTCGGAATCTGTGTATATAAAAACCTCGATAACATCTTCTATTTCTGTATCTTCTGGGACTTGTTTAATTGGTAATAGTATCTCACCAAACTCATCGCCGCCGTCAAGATATATTCCAAAATCTAATATTTTGACAACACTCAGATTATTAAGTTTTCCTATTTGTATCATATATTTAAAGTTTTAAGTTAAAAGTTATTCTGGCTACATATATAGTATTGGACATTATTTTATTTTTTGACAGGATTTACAGGATTAACAGGATTGATTTTTATCCTGTTACGAAATACCTGATAAACAAGATTATCCAACTTCTGACGGGTAGCCGTTATTCCCACTCTATTGTTGAAGGTGGTTTTGAGCTAATATCATATACTACTCTATTTATTCCTTTTACTTGATTTATTATTTTATTTGATATTTTGCTTAAAAATTCATATGGTAAATGCGACCAATCGGCTGTCATTCCGTCGGTTGAACTTACAGCCCTAAGCGCAACAACTTGTTCGTATGTTCGCTCATCGCCCATCACACCTACTGATTGCACAGGTAATAACATTGCTCCTGCTTGCCATACTTCATTGTATAAATCAAACTCTTTTAGCCCGTTAATAAATATACTATCGACTTCCTGTAGAATTTTTATTTTTTCGTCAGTAATATCGCCTAATATACGAATTGCTAAACCCGGACCTGGAAATGGGTGTCTTTGTAAAAAACTATCACTTATTTTTAATGCTTTTCCTACTCTGCGAACTTCATCTTTAAACAATAATCTTAGAGGTTCAACAATTTTAAGCTTCATAAAATCGGGTAAACCTCCAACATTATGATGCGATTTTATTGTTGCTGATGGTCCCTTTACCGAAATAGATTCTATTACATCGGGATATATAGTTCCTTGCGCAAGCCATTTTACATTGCTTATTTTAGTAGCTTCATTGTCAAAAACATCTATAAAAGTACTTCCAATAATCTTTCGCTTTTGTTCGGGGTCTTTAATTCCTTTAAGCTTGCTAATAAATGCGTTTTTAGCATCAACTCCAATAATTTGCAGTCCCAGTTTTTTATATGAATTTAATACCTCTTCATACTCATTTTTGCGTAATAAACCATTATCAACAAATATACAAGTAAGATTTTTATTAATAGCTTTATGCAAAAGAATAGCAGCAACAGTAGAATCGACTCCTCCCGATAAACCAAGAATTACTTTATCATATTTAAGTTTTTCTTTTAGCTTATTAATAGTCGAATCGGCAAAAGAATCTGGAGTCCAGTTTTGTTTGCAATTACAAATATTTACCAAAAAATTTTTAAGCATTTGTTTTCCTTCAGTAGTATGATATACTTCTGGGTGAAACTGAATACCATAAGTTTCTTCCGATTCAATTTTGAAAGCCCCAACATTTACATCAGCAGTGCTGGCAATTATTTTATAATTACTGGGCAATTTCACAATACTATCGCCATGCGACATCCATACTTGAGTATTTTTATTTATTGTTTTAAATAATTGGTTACTATTATCAATAAATTCTAAATTTGCTCGTCCATATTCTCTATGTTTTGATGCCGCTACTAAACCTCCATAATTATGTGCCAGATGTTGCGCTCCATAACATATTCCAAGCAATGGAAATTTTCCTTTTATTTGTTCAATATCAGGTATCAGAGCTTTATCATCTCTAACCGAAAATGGACTACCTGATAAAATTACTCCTTTTGTATTCTTGTCTAATTTATGAATTTTATTGTAAGGGTGTATTTCACAATATACATTTAACTCTCTAACTTTTCTGGCTATTAATTGTGTGTATTGTGAGCCAAAGTCAAGTATTATTATTTTTTCCATTTTTATGCAAATTTATTTTTAACAATTCTCTAATTGATAAAAGGATTATTTCTACGCTCTTCTCCGATTGTTGTGGCAAATCCATGTCCAGAATATACTTTAGTATCATCATTCATTGACAATAGTTTTTGTTTAATACCTGATATTAGTAGATTATAATTTCCTCCAGGTAAATCGGTTCTACCTATACTTGCTTTAAAAAGAACATCACCTGTAATAGCAAATTTGTTTTCATTATTGTAAAACACAAGACTTCCTTGCGAATGCCCTGGCACACTTTTTATGTGTAATTTCGAATTTCCAAATTCAATAGTATTATTTTCATCTATATGCTTGTCAATACTTGGTGGACGTGTAACTCTAAAACCAAAAGTCAAAGCGTGAGACTCAGCATTTTCGATAAAAATTTCATCGTCTTTGTGTGCTTCAATTTTTAAATTATATTTTTGTTTTACAAAATTATTTCCTAATATATGGTCAATATGTGAATGTGTATTTAGTAATTTTACTGGTTTAAGTTTATTGCTATTAATAAAATCACTAAGTATTTGCTCTTCTTGTTTTGTCTGACAGCCAGGGTCTATAATAACACATTCTTTAGTGTTATCATACAATATGTATGTGTTTACCTGAAATAAATTAAATTCAAACTTTTTTATTTGTATCATATCATTATTTTATATAAAAATTATTTTTGATTTCCTATAAACTGCAACATTCCAAATTTTTCGTCGTCTTTAAAATGTCAAGAATGCGTAATGCAACATAAATAGGTCGAAAGACCTTTAATAAAAAATCAAAATTACTTTGAATTATTTAAATTTAAAAATTTTATATTATGAGAAAAGAAAGAATTTACATTTTATTTGTTTCAGCAATAATAATTGCATTATTTAGTTTTAAACCTTCACAAAAAAATGAAGTTGATGAAGATAGAAATCTTCCTGCATTTACAAAAATATCAATTTCAATAAGTGCTAAGGTATATATTACTCAGGGCGATAAACAAAAAGTAAGTATTAATGCAAGCGATAAACAATTGAAAATAATTGAAACGAAAGTAAAAAATGGAAAATTAAAAATAAAATGTGACAGTTGGGGAAATTGTCGTTTAAAAAATGTTGTAATAAATATTACTGTACCAAAAATTGACGCAATTAGTGTTGCAGGCTCAAGTGATGTTTATGCAGAAAAAACAGTTAAATGCGATGAATTAATGTTTGCTATATCAGGAAGTGGTTCAATAAATTTCGATGATTTATCTGCTAACGATATATCAAGTAGCATTTCGGGTTCGGGAGATATTATACTAAAAGGTAATAATGAAGCAAAATCAATGAAAATACATATAAGTGGTTCTGGCAGTTATACTTCAAAAACAATAAACTCGGATATAGTTGAAGCATCAATATCAGGTTCGGGTACTTGCAATATTAGAGCAAAATCAAAAATAAAGGCATTAGTGAGTGGAAGCGGTGATGTTTATTATTATGGTAAACCTGTAATTAATGCACGTGTAAGTGGTTCAGGTTCGGTGAAAAATATGGACTAACTTACCAGAGGGGTATTAAGTTTCTTGTTTTTAAGGTCTTCGGCTATACATATAGAGTAGTATATGGAAAGACATATATAAAGTGTATGCCACATTAAAAAGGTCAAAGACCTTATTTTTGTTGTAAATATATGTTAAATATTCTTTGTTTTAAATCGGTTTGCTTTTCGTTTATTTTAATAATTTTTCTGTAGGTTATATAAGATTTACCTTTAATAATAAGTTCAAAATTTCCAGGTATAAACGAAATTACATAAGAACCATTTGTTTTATTATAAGCATATATTCCATATACTTCATTATTTTGTTTGTTTATTACTGTTATCGAAATATCTGTATCTATTTCTTTTATCGGTTTTGCTTCAGTTTGATGTGCTACTGATATAGTTCCACGATAGATAAGGTTTTCAGGCTCTTCATTATTAAATACAATTTTATATATATCTAAGCCACCAAGTCCAGAGTTTCTTATTGTCGAAATATATGCATATCTTTTATTATTTGCAAAGCAAATATTAGTATTGTCGTAAGTATTATTTATTGGAAAACCAAAATTTTGAGGTTTTTCCCATTCATTCCTTAGACTATTCCATTGAGTTGTAAAAATATCATAGCCTCCCATGCTATTGTGACCTTTGGAGCTAAAAAAGAATAAACCACCATCATTTGAAAACCTTGGGTAGTTTTCGTCATACATTGTATTTATCTCACTGCCCATATTTATTGGTACCGCCCACTTTCCGTTTGGTAATTTTATCGAATAATATAAATCCAAACCACCAAAACCTCCAGGTTTATTACTTGCAAAAAATAAAGTATCGTTGTTTTTTGAGTAAGTTGCTCCCTCTTCTTTATGCATAGTATTTATATATTTTCCTATGCTAGTTGCTTGTCGATATTTTGAGTGTATTTTCTTGCTAATTTTAATGTCTTCGATGGAACTAAACTCACTATTATGTATTAAAAGTTTATGTCCACTTGCAGAATAGCCTGCAACCAATTCATCATTGTATGTATTTATATCACGTCCAACTGATTTTGCTCTTGACCAGTTTTCTGATGATTTTCTTTTGTGGCTAGTAAATATATTAAAATCTTTTTTACGATTTGAGCTGAAAACCAAAGTTTTTTCATCGTCTGACACAAAAGGGGTAACCTCAGCAAAACGACTATTAATTTTCCGTCCCAAATTTATAAACTTTATATCAAGTGGCGATTTTGTTAAAGCTTGTGCATTTAAACATTGTTCAATATATTTTGAAGCATTTTTTTTCATATTAATATCATTTGCTTCTTTTATATAGCGATTTAAGTACGCTATTGATGTAGCAAAATCATGTGAATGAAAGTATGCTATTCCTAAATAAAAAAAAACATTAGGCTTGTGTGAGGTTTCTCTTTGGGCTACATATTCAAGATATGAAATTGCCCTATCTCTATTAGCATCTAGTTTCAAATAAGATTTTCCGATGTAATAATTATACATTATGCTTTGTCCATTCTGCTTGCTAAGGTCTAAAAATAAGCGTATTGCTTTTTTATATTTTTTGTTTTCAAAACTTGTTATTGCGCTTTTTTCGTTAATTTGAGATATTGTAAACAAAGGTATTAATATAGTAATTAATAAGGCTGATATTTTGATAATATTTTTGTTCATAGGTTTTGATTGATTGGTTATTAAACAAATATCATATTTAGAAATAACTTTATTCTATAAAAAACATTGTAAGGCTTGTAAAAAAGCCACGAATTTTACAAATTCACACTAATTTAATATGTAAAATTAGTGGTAAAAATATATCAAATCATGACTTTTTGAAAATCCAATAAACTACGCTTTAAGCACTAAAGGCATCAGTAGCATTAATTCATCTTCATCTTCCAAATCTTTTTCATAAGGTTTTATTACACCAGCTCTTGATGAATCCAGAAGTTCTATTATTATATCAGAAGATGATATATTTGATATAATCTCAATTAAAAACATTGATTTAAATCCAATTTCAATCTCTTCGCCAGTATACTGACAATTTATCCTTTCGTATGCAGAAATTGAGAAATCAATATCCTGAGCCGAAATCATCATTTGATTATTTGTAATTTTTATCTTAATCAAATTACTTGCTTGATTTGAAAAAACAGATACTCGTTTTAGTGTATTGTAAAAATCTAATCTATCCGCAATTACAATATTTGGACTATCAGCTGGAATTACAGTTTCATAGCTTGGATATTTACCTTCTAATAATCTGCATACCAATTTATAATCAGATATGTTGAAAATTGCATTTTTGTTATCAAACTCAACAACAATGTCATCATCTATTTTTGCTAAAATACTTTTAAGAACAGATGCAGGTTTTTTAGGTAATACAAACGATGCTTCACTTGTATTTTTAGAATCAAAACGTCTGTATCTAACTAATTTATGAGAATCAGATGATGCGAAAGTAATATTATTGCTATTGAAATCAATAAAAATACCATTCATAATTGGTCTAAGTTCATCATTTGCAACAGCAAATAATGATTTGTTTATTCCTTTTAAAAACAATTCTGATTTTAGTGTTGATACTACTTTGCTTTCTTCTTCTAAAGCCGATAATTCAGGAAAATCTTCATAATCTAAGCCAACAAGGCTATATTTTCCATTTTCCGACAATATATCTATTGAAAGCGTGCCTAAATTTATTTCAAAAGTAAGTGGTTGTTCTGGAAATTCTTTTAAAATATCATTTAGTCTTTTTGCTTCTATTGCTATTGCCCCTTCACCATCAACATTTTCTATCTCCATGTATGTCAATAGTGTTGTTTCCAAATCAGATGATACAATTTCTAGCTGATTTTCTTTTAGTTTAAATAGAAGATAATCTAAAATAGGCAAAGTATTTTTATTACTTATAACCTTGTTTAATACTTGTAATTTATTAAACAGTTCGATACTTGATACTACAAATTTCATTATTTTTAATTTTTAGGTTCTTAAAGATTATTTTTACGCAAAAATTTTATTTTTTATTAATATAATGTACCATTTTTTTACATATTAATACTATTATCTGGCTATGTTTCAAAATATGAATTTCAATATTTAATAGATGAAATTTTTGAAATAATACTTACTGATTGAATATCAAGAACAATACAATATATTTTAGCGTAAAAAAGTAAAAAAGGCTTAAATAGCCAAAATTTTAATTTACAAAATAATATTTTTTGTTAATACAATCCAAATTATTTAATATTTTTCTTTTTTAATAGAGTTCCTTAAATCGGCACGACTTTGCAAATTCTCCTGATAAACAATAGCTTATGAAAATTTCCTATCACCCAAATTGCTTGTTTATATAGTTTGTCGTTGTATTTATTAGTTACAATTGAAAATCAATAACATAAACGTTTATTGTTGGCGTGATTTCAAGACACACCGACAGTATTAAATATACAACATGTAACAGTAAGCAGACTGCCAACTGAATTTAAGAAAGTTGAACTGATATACTCTAAACTGTTATAGTTTTAACATTAACAAACTGTTATCAATTATTAATCAAAGTATTGTACC
>JAOZVK010000018.1 GCA_029938185.1 Bacteroidales bacterium
TCGGGGGCTATCTATATATCATGCCTAAAGGCATTTAACTCTCGTATATTTATAAATTTTTCATCTATTTTTTAAACTGTTAACTAAAAAAATATTAAAAATGAAACTTGCACAATATTCGATATAAATCTTTCATTTTAATTTGATATTGTTTTTGTTCAATTTGACGTTTTTTGTGAGTTCTGATACTATATCAATACAACTTTCTTAAATTCAGTTAGTAGTTCACAGTCGGCCTACGCAAGAGAAGAAAAGGCTGTAAATAGTATATAATAAAATGACTAATAGCAATCTATGTGCTTTGAGGCATCAGTCTGACCGCTTGGAGCGGTCAGACGGGTTTTGCTTCGCTTGATGGCATTGGCTTTTTTGGGAGGGTTTGGAGGTCATTTCTTTTTAGTTGTTTTTCTTAATTGGGGGGGTACTGGAACTTCTTGGAAGCACCGTAATTTTTTCCTAAGTAGGTCGATATATAAAAACAACACTTTTGTTTTTTTTATTATGCTGTTTATCAAGCGTAAGCAAAATTGTTAATTATCCATTGTTCATTGTTAATTACTTATTGTAGACATAGGAGAAACAAGTGTAATATTCATTAATAATTAACCAATCATAATTCTCTCCCTCCCAGTTCTTTTTCAATTTGCTCTATTGTTGGTAGGCTGCTTTTAAATTCTTCGGGTAGCGTTCTTATGATTTCGTTTTGCCAATTAGATACGCCAATAGGGTTTTTAAATCCTGATAAAGAATATTCAACCACTGTTTTGTTTTTCGATTTTACTAAAAGTAAACCTATTGTTTTTTTGTCGTCAGGGTGTCTCATTACATCGTTTACTACATTTATGTACATGTTTAGTTTGCCTATGTATCCGGGGTCAAACTTGCCTGTTTTTAGTTCTACCACTACATAACATCTCAATTTAAGATGATAAAAAAGCAGGTCTAAGTAAAAGTCGCTTCCTCCGAGTTCAAGATGTACTTGTCTACCCACAAAAGCAAAGCCTTGCCCAAGTTCAAGAAGGAATTTTTGTATGTGCGTTAGCAATTGTTTTTCCAATTCTAATTCGCGCAAATGAGCATCATTACCAATAAAATCGAAAATATAGGGGTCTTTAATTACTTGCTGTGCCATGTCGGAAGTAGCAGGTGGTAGCGCATGTTTAAAGTTTGTAACAGCATTACCCTCTCTTTGGTGTAGCTTTGTGTCAATTTGAAAAACCAACATATCTTTACCAAAACCGTGTTTTATGGTTTTTTGAGCATACCAAAGTCTTAATTCAGGGTCTTTTATCTTTTGCATTAGCGTAATATTGCTACGCCACGGAATTTGTGCAACGCAGCGTTGCACAATTTCATAATCTGTCCATGTTTCGGCAAATTTTCGCATATATTTAAGATTACGAGGCGAAAACCCTTTCATGGCAGGGAATTCTTTTTTCAGGTCTGTCGACAAACGGTCGATTACTTTTGCTCCCCACCCTTCGTTTTCTTGTTTTTCGAGAATAGATTTACCAATATCCCAATACATTAATATCATTTCTGCATTTGCCGAAAGTATTGTTTTCAGGCGTTGTTGAGCCACTCGTTGCTTAACATCATTGATAAATGCATGATAGCTTTCGGGCATATTATCTAAATTTTCGGCTACTGGAAAAACTACCTGTTCTTTTACTTTGCCTCTTTGCTTGCGTTTATTTTTATCTATTTCCATACAAATTCCATTTTTTTTAGATGAGTAAGGTCTTCGACCTATTTATAGTTGCTTACGCATTAGTCTAAAAACGACTTAATCAGAATATTACGAATAAGTAAATGTCGAAAAACTTTTGTAACAGTACTTATTTACTTTACTTTCCAGTCCTTTTACTTCGCTTTGCAAATCAAGATATTTTTTCAAAATACTTTCAAAATTTTGATTAGTATTTTTCTGGTCTGCAATTAATTTCTGAATTTATACAAAAATTTTTCATTCGCAAAAGAAATTAATTTACTAAATTCTGCTTTCAGGGCGTTAACTTTGTTATTAAATGTTATTTTAATTTGTATGGATTTTGCCCTGAAAACAATGAGCCAAAATCCAAACATACTAAATAGCTCGAATACCTTATTTTCCTATCAAAATAAATGGCGACCAGTAAAATGGATGTGCATATTTCTTATTTCTAATCATTTGTCGTTTTGCTTCTGAAACATGTTTACTAAAAGACGTATTATTTAGTTTTTTACTATTAAGTAAGTTTTTATAGAAATCTACCATTAATACAGATGTACTTTTATCGGAAACTTGCCAAAGCGAAACCAAAATATTTTTGCTACCTGCATACAACAAAGCTCTTGTTAAACCTATAATACCTTCTCCTTTAGATAATTTACCCAAACCGGTTTCGCAAGCCGATAGTACAACAAGTTCGCTATTAAGTTTTAGATTATATATTTCGTTTTGATACAAAATACCTTCATTAAGTTCTGTATTTAGGCTTGTTTCAAATTTTTGCAAACTCAGTGCCGAGGTATCTTGTGCCAACAATAGACCCGACAATTCCGGATTGCTCTCATTGACAAATCCATGAGTGGCAAAATGTAATATTTTATAATTCTGTAAATTACCCGATTTTATAAAATCTTCGTTGGCTTGTAGATGTGTTTTTAGTAATGCTTTTCTGCCATTTTTTTTAAACAAATTAAAGATAGTATTAACCTCGGATAAAGATGCTGGAAGCGACGAAATATATTCGCCATTGCTTATAAAACTACGAGTTTTTTCTTTTGCTTGTTTATTGTTGTATGTCAATAGTTTTCTTGTTTTGAGAGTGGTTCCAGCAATTTTTTCATCATCAAAAACAGGAGCAAGAGCAAGCCAATCGCTACTTGTGTTTTGTTTTGTATTGGTTTTCCTATTTTTAAGATTTATTTGATGCAAAAGTGTAGCCGAATAATTATAGCTTATATTATAATTATTGATTAGATATGGCATATTTGAAAAATAATCATAATTTTTCCAGTTTGTCCATTTTGCTTTATATTTTTGTGTATGCAATGTTTCAAAAGGAATTGTTACAAGATGACCATCAGGAATTATTATAAGGTTTTCTATTTTATTAAAAATACCAGCCTTTAGAAAATCTTGTATTTTTTTTGGAAACAGTAATTTATAAAAATTATTAGCTATTCTGTTATATTCACTTTCCGACCAATGCTCATTATTAACAGCCTCATCTTGTAATACTTTTAGTTGCGAAATAGAATAATTATAATTATATATTTCGTCTTGCAAAGAATTATTTTGTAAACTATCGTTAAAATAAGTTTGTGTTACAACAAAATTCTTTTTACTAATTGCAAAAATTGTTACAGTGTCGCCTTTAACAAAGTAGTTAAGTACTGCCGTTTTTTTGTCGAGCAAAGCCGAAAGTTGTTTTGTTGTAACTTGTTTTCTATTATATTTAAGATTATAAAATTCTGGATATTGGGTTTCAAAATTAGCAATTAACTTATTATAAGAAATATTGGCATCGAAAAGACTATTTGACCAGATTTCTTTCAAAGAATCGTTTTTAGCATTTACTTTTCTATTTGTATAATTTGCAATATCCAATCTTAGTTTTTCTTCTTTTTTTATGAGAGTATCAGATATATTAGTAAAATTCAAAGCATCGGAACCTGCAATACTTTCCAATAATACAGACGTTTTGTTGCGTTCCGAAAAATAAAATGCTTGGTTCTTGAGTTCTAAAGCTTTCTTTTTGTTCGATTCATTATTTGCCATATCTAAGCATAAATCAACAGCTTTAGTGTATACATTATTTGCTTCTTTGCCTAGTGTTAGTTTATCGGATTTTGTAATTATCTCCATTCGCGCTTTGCCTATCAATGTATCACATGCTTGGTAGTGTTGCATAGCTATTTGTTGGCGTTTTAAATTAGTTTTAAACTTTGGCAAATTTATGCTATTGTTCTCAATTATATTTGCTTTTTCTTGCAAAGCTTTTAACAAATTACTCCAACTTAGATAACTATTTATTGGAGGTACTGAATATATATTTACAGTATCATTAACGTTTTTTAAATTTGAAATTGTAGATTTGTGATAGTATTTTAGGGAAGTAGCATAGTCTTTTTTCAGAAAATAAGCATGTCCTATATTTATGTAACTCTTAGCTAAAGATTCATGTTTTTGTCCTAATAATTTTATTGATATTTCTAAGTCTTTATAAAAATATTCCAATGCTAAATCATATTTTTTATTATACAAGTAAGCTGTTCCTATACCACTATAATTTGCTGCAATATAAATATGTGTTTCTCCAAAAATTGTTTTTAATATTTTTAATGATTTAAATAAATATTCTAATCCTAATTCAAATTCATTTTTGTTTTTATAAGTATTTCCTATATTAATATATATTACAGCTACATCAGAACTTATTTTGCCATATAATTTTTTATCTATTTTTAATGCTTTAAAATGATATTGAAGTGCTAAATCATATTCTTTCATATAATCATAAATAACTCCCATATTTTTATAAATAGATGCTGTAAATCTATGGTTTTCTCCAAGTACATTTTTAATAATTTCCGATGATTTTGAATAATATTGTATGGCTAAATCATATTGTTTTAATGTTCTATAAGCAATCCCTATATTATTGTAACAATCTGCAACAGAATAATGTTTTTTGCCAAAAATTTCGGTATTCATCTGTAGAGCATTAAAATAATATTTTAATGCAAATTTATTTTTATTTTGCCTCCTATATATATTTCCAATATAATTATAACTTTTGGCTACTTCGCTGTGCTTTTTTCCTAGTGTTTTTTTTCTCAAAGCTAAAGCTTTAAAATGATTTTTCATTGCCAAATCGTAGTCATTTTTATAATAATAGTTTTGCCCTATAACACTATAACATAATGCTACATCTGCATGGTTTTCGCCAAATAATTCTTTTCGTATCTCAAGGGTTTGCTTTACACAATATATAGAGGAATCTAATTTTGATTTGAAATAATATTGATAACAAAGTGCAAAATATGCATCAGCAACAATAGTATCATTTTTATTTATATGCTTTAAAGTTTTTTCAATTGCAGGTTTTATTATTGTAATTGCTTTGTCTAACTTCCATTGTTTTTGGTAGCATTGCCCATGTTTTGTTTCACTTAACAGATATTTTCTCCATAGTTTGTGTTTTTTATACAATACACTTGCCTTTTTAAAATATTCAATTGCAGTTTTATATTTGGCACTATCATTAAATATTTTTGCTTTTTCAAAATGTTTGTTTGCCAAACTAGTATCTTTCATAACATGCTGAGCAAACACTTGTGTTATAAAAAATAATGCAATAATCGAAAATATAATTTTTTTCATATTAATAAAGGTTTATGGTTTTTGATTAATTAAACTAATTTGTTTTGTGTTATTTAGCAAAACATAAAATTTTTTATAGATTTTGTTATCACCCGATTGTAAAACAAAAATATATTGTTTTAGCTTTTCTATTTTTATATTATTTTTATTAAAATTTTCAATATCAAAATATTTTTTTGAGAAGTTTTTTTTAGAAAAAATTAGTTTTTCATTATTATCAAAAACCAATATATCAACACTACTTGTTGGCGATTGCCAAGCAAATTTTATGTTCTGTTTTGTCAGAAAATATTGTACATTTTTGTTTACTGCAAATACTATAGGATTAAATTCAAAATCTAATTTGTATCTACCAGTTTTCCTATAATTCAAATCTGTTTTATATTCTGCTTTAATAATCATTAAGTATTTACGCGCTTGTTTTAGTCGCTTTTTTTTATCTATATCAATATTGCTAAACAAAAATACAGTGTCTTTGTGGAGTTTGGTTTTATATACTTGCGAAAAATTTGTTTTATCTATAATCTTTATTTCTAATACTTTAAATTTTGATTTCCACGATATATTTAATTTCTTTGGTTCCGAAAAGTTATAATTGTTATGTATATGGAAAAAAATTTCTTCATCGCTTCTTAGTTCTGATTTTGTCGATACAAGAGGTTCTGTATAAAAACTTTTTATATAGAACTCCTTTAGTTTAATCATATTATAAGTATTTTTTTTAAAGAATGGTTTTATAGCTACAGCTTTGTTTTTTTCAATTTTATGCCACGATGTCGAAATGCTGTCCAAAACCGAATATATTCTAATACTTACTGTTTCAGACGAAAGTATATATATGTTTGACAGACTATTAAGTTCAAACATATAGTTTTTATTATCTTTTTGTATCGGATATAAACTTATTTTAGATTTTGTTTTATTATTTATTAATTCTATACTGCTTACTGGTTTGCTTGTTACTATAACATATTTCTTCTTTGCATATATAAAATTGCATATAATTAATGAAGCGATTATTAGACTAATTTTTTTCATAGGTTTTATATTTGGGGACGTTTAACAAAAATATTACAAAATAAAACATAATTTGAATTAAAAACAAGCATTGTATATAATAATTGGTTTACATAGGGCGTTGCCGCATGCTATTGCTTGCCGCCCCGTTGGGGCTAAGAAGTTAAAAACTCGTAAGCAAAAACGCCCTGAAGGGGCAAAAGCATTAGCATGGGGCAACGCCCTATGTACAAATGCATTCGTAAGCAAAAACGCCCTGAAGGGGCAAAAGCATTAACACATAGTTATAAATTCCTTGTTCAATATTCGATAGTTATTTTATAAGAAAACATCAACTGGTTTACGATAAATAGCAAAATTTTTATATCTTTACATCTGTGTTATATCAAGTAAATAGTGTGTTAAGACATAAATTGATTATATTTATAAATATAATAATTTGACATGATTTACATGATTAACAGGATATTATAAACATGTAAATCCTGTTAATCTTGTCTAAATAATACTAATGAAACTTATGACTTGTTTCAGAAGTATTAAGTAATGAATAATGACAATCCTGCTTACGCCTAATAAACAGCATAATATAAAAAACAAAAATATCGTTTTTATATATCGACCTATTTATAGTTGCTTACGCATTAGTACAAAGACAATTTAATCAGCAAGTTATGAATAAATAAATGTCGAAAAACTTTTGTAACAATACTTACCCTAATTTTTATAATAAAATGCAAATTTTAAAAAAAATAATAATATTAATTATTCCTATAATATTGTTTACAAATATATGTTATTCTCAAAATAATCGTGATTCAATAAATATTTTAATAAAAAAATTTGATAATTATAGTTTAGATAAACTAAATAATAAAATAGATAGTGGTAGTGTTTATGAAAAGCTTACAGCATATTATTTAACTGGAACAAAATTATTTGAAAAGAAAAGGTTTAAAAAAGCTTCAAAAAATTACTTTGTTATCACAGATTTATACAATAATTACATATCAGATAGTTTCAAATATCGAGTAAATGTAAACAGAGCATTGTCGCTCTACAAGCTAAAAAAATACAATATAGCTTTGGACTTGTTGTTTGATTCACATCAATATATTTCACAAACAAATGATAGTATTGAGCAAGCTAAATTATTATATGATATTGCCAATGCTTATTATAACTGGGGAAAATATAATATTGCAGGAGACTATTTTCAGAAAGCTGAAATGGGCTTTAAAAATAATAAACAATATAACTTACTTACAGAAACATATCTAAAACTTGGAGCAGTATCTCATAAACTTAAATTACATGAAACAGCTATTTCATATTATAAAAAATCGGAGAGAATAAGCAAAAGTAAAGCTATTAATAAAAATTATATAAACTCTTTGATAAATATTGGAATTGAATACATTGCATTGAACAAATACGATTTGGCTGCAAGTTATTTAGGAGATGCTCTTAAAAATTCGGAGCAGATAAATTATACAAATGGTAAAATATTTTCATTAAACCAAATAGCAAAACTTTTTGTTGCAAAAAATGATAATAAAAGTGCTATGGAATTTTTGATTAAATCAGAAAGTATTCTATCAGACAGTAGTAGCATAGAGATTAAAGTACAAATATTAAGTAATATAGCAACTGTATATAAATTAATAAAAAATTACAAAAAAGCATTATCTTATTATTTAAGACTATATGAAATATTAAAAAAAGAAAATTCACCATATTTTATCGACAATCTACAATTAAATATTGCCGAAATATATAAATTGACTAATAACTACGAACTTGCAATAAAATATATTAATATTTGTAATAACGAGAGACAGAATAATAAATCAAATTGTATAAATGCTGATTTTCAGCTTTCCGAAATATATATGTATCAATATAAAATTGAAGAGGCTGAAGTTATTTTAAAAAAAACACTTGAAAATATTAAAACTGTAGATAACAACGAATTAAAATCAGGAATTTATTTAAGACTTTCCGATTTGAATAATATTCGTAATAATCATAAGAAGGCTTTGTATTATTACAAAAAATATGAAAAAATACAAAATGAAACTTTAAAAAATGCTTATTCGTTTCAACTCGGGAAAATACAAAATGATAGTAAACTACAAGCATTAAGTGAAGAACTGACTATTTCTAATTTTCAAAACCAACTGAAGCTAAAAGAAATAAATTATCAAAAAAATGTAGCAATAATGTTGAGTATAGGGAGTTTTTTGCTTTTAGTTTTATTGATATTTCTGCTTAAACTATATGTTGATAAAGTTGAGGCAATGAAACAATTGATAAATAAAAATATAGAACTTGCTAAACAAATACCTTTGAAAGATGAAAGAGATATATTGCGAGGACTTTGTTCGGATGATGATGAAAAGAATAAAAAACTTATTGAATTACTGATTTTTAAACTTGAAAATGAAAAAATATATTTAGAACGAAATCTATCATTAAATTCTGTATCCGAGAGACTAAACACAAATAGAACATATCTTTCCTTAGCTATAAAAGAAATATTGGATACAAACTTTCCTAATCTTGTAAACAAATATCGTATAGAGAAAGCACGAAAAATGCTTTGCGAAACAAAACAAATACTGTCTATCGAAGGAATAGCTTTAAGTGTTGGTTTTAAATCAAAATCGACTTTTAATTCAGCCTTTAAAAAATATACAGGTGTTACACCTTCTTTTTTGCGAAAACAGACTAAAAAATAAGTAAGGTCTTCGACCTATTTATAGTTGCTTACGCATTAGTACAAAGACAATTTAATCAGTAAGTTATGAATAGTTAAATGTCAAAAGACTTTTGTAATAGTACCTAAGTTAAAAGTTTGCTTGCGCCTGAAAATGTTCTTGTTCAAGCAGTCTATCTAAGTTTTCCTGAATATCAGAAAGCTTTACTTTTGTGTTTTTTAATTTGTCAATGGTTCAATGGTACAATTACAGCAACAAGAACCATTTTAGAGGAATTATTGCAAAAACACCCATCGCATGCAGTGATCTGTTATTTAGCAAAAAAAATCTAAGGCTTTATTTTACAACAACTATTCTTTTTTGATAAATTTGATCCTTAACATAAGCTTTAATAGTGTAAACACCAGGCATAAAATTAGCTAAATTTAAATCAATAGAAGACATGTTTTTACAGTTATGTTTTAGCATAAACTTTCCTTTTCCATCATAAATTTCAATATAATCAGTTTCTTGATTTACAAAACTTATAGTTGTTATATCATGTACAGGGTTCGGTGATATTCTAATATCCAATAAATATATTTTAAGATAAAAATCATCACTAACACTTTTACCTGCTTTGTCGGTTGCAGTAACTTTTATTGAAAAAGAATCATGAGAGTTTGAAGTTCCACTAAAAGTTCTAGTATTCGAATCAAATTTCAACCAAGCTGGTAAAGGAGAACCATCAGTCATACTTGCTTTATATGTAAGATTATCTTCTATATCAATATCCTCAAAAACTGTTTCATCAAAAGTATATTTAAATGTGTTACTAAAAACTGTGCTTTGATCCTCCATTTTAGTTTTTACAGTAGGGGCATCGTTTGTATTTTCAACTGTTATTATAAATTCTTGTTTAGTAATAGACTCACCGTCTGTAACATCTATGATTATACTATTATTGCCAACATTTGAATTTCCAGGTATACCTGATATTTTATTATTTACTTTATCAAGTTCTATCCAATCTGGTTTTTTGCTTACCGAGAAAATTAAATTGCTAGTAGGGGTATCTTCATCTCCAGCACTGATTGTTAATGAATAGCTTTCGTCTTCAGTTGCTGTTTCCAGTGGTGTTGATGTAAAATAAGGAGCATCGTTTACATTTAATACAGTAATTGTATATTTTTGTTCTACAGGAGTTCCAACTATTCCGTCCGAAACTGTAGCAATAACTTCATGTGTTCCTACATCTGTATTTTGAGGAGTTCCTGATAAAGTTTTTGTACTTTTATCAAAGCTTAACCAAGCAGGTAGTTTTGTTACATCAAAAGTCAGATTATCAATAGTTGGATCAATATCACTTGCTGCAAGTATATATGAATATTGACTATCTTCGTTAATATTCAAATTTGGTGTTGATGTAAAAATAGGAGCATCGTTTGTATTGCTAACAGTTATTTCAAACTCCTGTTTGGTAATAGTTTTTCCATCAGAAACATTAATAACAATGCTATGTTTACCTACATTAGTATTTTGGGGTGTGCCTGATATTATGTCATTTATCTCATCAAATGATAACCAATCTGGTTTTTTGCTTACAGTGATAATAAAAAAGCTTCCAGGATCATCGTCTTTTGCACTAATATCATAAGAATAACCTGTATCTTCGGTAGCAGTATTCAATGATACTGATGTAAAATAAGGTGCATCATTAGTATTTGTTACCGAAATTGTAAATTTTTGTTCAATTGGTGTGCCTACAATTCCGTCCGTAACTGTAATAATAATTTCATGCGATCCAATATCTGCATTCAGTGGAGTACCTGATAATAATTTTGTGGTATTATCAAAATTCAACCAAGAAGGTTTTTTGCTTACATCAAAAGTCAGATTATCATTAGTTGGATCGATATCGTTGGCTGTTACTGAGTATGAATAAAGTTTGTCTTCCTCAATGGTTAAATCAGAGACAGAAGTAAAAACAGGAGCATCGTTTGAATTTGTAACTGTAATTGTAAAAATTTGTTTTTCTGGTGCTGCAATACCATCTGTAATACTAATGGTTACATCATTACTTCCAACATCTTTGTTTAATGGTGTTCCAGTTAGTTTTTTTGAAACATCATTGTAACTAAGCCAACTGGGTTTTTTATCAAATGTGATTGTAACAACATCACCTTCAGGATCATTTGTAGCTATTGTATATGAATATTCGCTATCTTCAGTTGCTGTAGTAATTTCGGTTGATGTGTATGTTGGTGCATCATTACGATCTTTTACTTTAAGAACAAATGTTTGTTCAACAGGAGCAGCAATTCCATCCGAAACTGTTACAGTAATATTGTGATTACCAACATCACCTGAGCTTGGTGTACCTGAAATAGTATTTAGATCAGTAAAACTTATCCAGCTGGGTTTTGAAGTACAAGCAAAAATTAATTCATCATTTGTTGGGTCAATATCACTTGCTGTCATTGTATATGAGTACTCTATTTCTTGCATAACTGCCTGTGTTGGTTGCGATGTAAAAACAGGTGCATCGTTTGTGTTTGTAACAGTTAGAGAATAAGTTTGTGTACTTTCTTTTAAACCGTCAGTAACTTTAATAGAAATATTGTGATTTCCTATATTATCATTAGTAGGTGTACCTGATAAAGTACTACCAGTTAGGCTAAGCCAAGATGGTTTTTCGATAATTGAAAATGTTAGAGTATTCCACTCATTTTGGTCAGTTGCTGTAAAAGTGTAACTATACTCTGAGTCTTCTGCAATAGTTTTAACAGCTGTAGAACTAAATTGTGGAGTATAATTAAAAATTTCGTGATAGAACCAAGTATATGATTCTGCTGAAATATGTACATGTTGCTCATTTACTTCTGGGTAATATATTTTATCAAAAGGAGTTGTAAGTGAAGCCAAGTTGTCTTTTACAACATAATAGGGATCGCTTGTGTTTGTGAGAGCCAAACTGCTTATTGTAGGAATAAAACAATGATTTATTTTTCGTGCTATAATATCGCCATATCCTTTAGTATCTGTTTCATCAAGAGTTTGCATTGTATTTGTTGTTCCTCCTGGTGCGCCATCGTAAGGTTCAGTATTAGATATAAAAATGTCTTCGGATGTCTCATCTAATGGAGCTACAGTATCGTAAAAACCTTCAAAAACCAGAGTTCTTGTATTATCAGGTATTGCCCATATATTACCTTTTAAATCAACTGTCCAACCATCAAACTCATAATCTACAAGTTTAGCCCCTGCAGTAAAGTCTAATCCATTTCCTGCACCACTACCATTTATTATTGATACAATACGACAGTTTTGTGGAAATCCTTTTTGGTTTAGTTCTGTATAAAAGTCTGTATTTAATCCATTTGGTCCTGCAGTTTCTCCAGACGTGGCAGTATAATGATATTTTATCATTTGTCGTGCAGCTACTTCTGTTATTTTTGCAAGTCCATCTTTTGCCCCTGCCACACCAGCTACCTCTGCATAAAATCTTAGCCAATGTTGTATACCAAGAGGTATATTTGCACCTTTTTGTGGCGAGTCGAAAGATATCCAATTTCTTACATTATGTGCTATTCCATTTTCTTCCATATAAGTGATAGCATACCTTGTAATCAAACCTCCCATACTTGGTCCTACAATAACTATTTGGTTAGCTGCTTTCATGGTTCCGGCTGCAGTCATTCGTGCGTTAATGTCCTGAATAAGTTTTACAATAAGCATTGCATTTCGTTGAATATAGTCAGCTCCACCATGAAAATTAACTAATACACCATCATAACTAACAGCTTTTAGATTTTCAAGCATGTTTTGTTGGTTTGCTATATCATAAAGTCCTTCAATTTTCCTTTCATTACCTGGGTCAAATCCATCTACAAGTATCACAGGATTAGTAAAGACTGTATTACCATCACCATAGAAAACTGCAACATCACCTATTGCACGAACACCTAAATATTTTATATCAGCAGTATAATTACTCCAAGTTATGCTTGTAGCTGGCATATCCGATTCTTTGACCTCAAATTTAAATTGAGTATTCAATTTTGTGTTATCTTCAAATAATGCAGTTAGTTTTATAATTTTTGTTCCTTCGCTTTGGTATTTTACCTCAATAGTTTCATTTAGTTTTACTTTTTGTATACTACTACCATTGTCAAAATCAATATGAAAATATTTTACAGGAGTATTAATATTTGAAAAATAATAATCATTAGATATTTTAAATTTCATTTTTTTACTTGTATATTTTCTATTTTTTATTATAGATGCTGCAAAAACATTGAGTTCTTTGTATGGGTTTTGACCTTCTACATCTCTAAATCGTTTGTTGTTAATTTTTAACAAACCTTTTTCAATAGCTTTATCTACCAATTTATTATATTTATAGTTTAAAATACCTATATTAAAAATTTTATTTCGCAAATCTTTTTCGGTAGAATTTTTAACATCTATAATGCTTTTTAAGTTTTCTTTGTATAAGGAGGCTCTATCCAGCTCATAGTAGATTTGTTTCCATGTGGCTGTGCTAATTATTTCTTTTGTACTTTTGCCATTATATTTTTCGATATTTGAGTGTGGTACTACTTTGTCATAAAGTATATTTGTGGTAATTTTGCTTTTGTCAAGCTTTTCATAATATTGACTTCTTTTTTGTGCATTTGCTACATTTAAGCCTAAAATTAAAAATACGGTGAATAACAGTATAAACTTTATTTTCATAATTATTTATATTAAATTAAAAAGAAAAGGGCTATGCTTTATAACACGCGAAATTAAGTAATTTTTTTCAATAATTTTAATTTTTATCCAAAAATATTGCATTACTTAGCCTGATTAATTCATAAATTTTGGTTATGAGATGCGTAAATGTCTGATAGATTTGAACAACCGCAGATTTCTAAATAATTGTAATAGTGAACTATTTCAATTATTTATAAATTGAGGACGTTCAAATATACAGATAGTTACGCATTGGAATAGAAAATTTGTGAATTATTCAGGTTAGTAATTGCTCAAAATTAATTTAACATTTTATAAAATATATACAGATAATTGTTTACAAAATTTCAATAATACAATTTATCCAATATATTGATTTAAGATTTTAATTTATATCGTTTGCAATCAGTAATATACATCTTATATATGATATAATTAGGATAATAATATCAAATTTGTCATATTTACTCATATAAAATCGTAATTGTATCATTTTATCAAATAAATTTACTGTAATTAAGCATATTAACAAATATTCTTAAAACACAAAAATTATAGTTTTTAAACCTTATATTTTTATTTTAAACCTTAATAGAGATTATAAACCCTATTACCTTATTAAACTGGTAATAATAAGGTTAAAAAAGGTGTGGTAGTTTCATCTTTTCTATTAAGGTTTTAACAAAAAAATAAGGTTTTTAAGAATGCAATTTTATTTTTGAGCAACTCTTTAGCTTAATCTTTACACTCACATAAATCTCCCAACTTAGCACATATATTTTTTAATTTCGAATTTGCTTTTTTTGTAAGACTTATAGTATTTGTAATCTTGTTATTTACTTTCTCATAAGTTAGCATGCTAATATCGGTTTTGGTCAATGCCAATAGAGCAGTAGTTAGTTTATCTAAATCTAATAGTTCGTCTTTTACAATTTTAATATGAAAGGGGATGGTATCAGGATAATGTTTTTTTAAATTTGTATTTATACATTCTCTCTTTTTATAAATTTTAAATAATTCGTTTAAAGTAATATTTTTTTGATTTACATATTTATCTTTCAGCTTTTCTAATTTAAATTTTTTATACTTTAAATCGAAGGTACTAATAGACTCATTTACTTTTTTTAGACACAGTTTGCAGCTTGTTGATACAATACTTTTTTGCAAATCATTTTTAATAGATAATGAGTTTTCATTCACACTAACAGCATTTAGTCTATTTACTTTTCTTTTATATATTTCGTTATAATGTTTTTTCTCAATTTTTATAATATATTTTTTAATCTGTTTTATTTCCTCCGAGTTTTTCTCCGAATCGGGTAATTCAACAGCATATAACTTTCGTAACATTGTTTCTCTTTTGGAAGATTCGTAAATTAAATCAGGATTTTTTTCAAATTCAAACATTATATTAACCAACTCCTTTATACTTTTTAAATTATTATCAATATCTAAATAAATCTCTGCATTTTGAATAATTTTGCTGTATTGTATTTTAAATTCATTATTAAACGATGAGTTTTTGTAATATTCAAGTTTTCTGTTATTGAATGTTATTTTTAGTTTGCGGAATTTTCTTAATATAACATAAAAACTTTTTGAAAAATCTTCAGTTATTTTATTCTTATAATTCAACTCGTAGTTATTAATGTTGAGTTTAAATTTTGCAAAAATATCCAAAAAATTAATAAGCTCTATTTCTTGAATATAAGACTCTTTGTTTATAAGTTTATCCTCATATGCTTTTGTAACTTTAATTCTTCGGGCTTCAATACTTTTGAAATTTACTTCATCGCCAATAACCGGCTGGCTTTCATATTTCGATTTATAATTTACAATTACTATATATGGATAAACATTATATTTAATGGTTTTAGACAGAAACTCTCTACTTATAGTCATAATTTCAGATGAGTCTAACATCTTTTTTAAAGTATCTGCTCTAAATCCTGTATTCGTAACATTTGAAGGTGTAAATACATAAACATTTATAGAATGTAATTGTTTGTCAAAGTCTTCCATCTCATATAGTCTAATTGTTGAGCTAAACTTATATTGTTTGCCCATTGCCTTACTATCCATAAATTTGCCAAATTCGCCAACTAATGATAAAATTGCGGCTGATGGACTTGTTATTTTTGAAATGTTTTTTAATTGTTGAGATATAATACTATAAATTCGATTAGACTTTTTATTTGTAATGGCTTCGGTTTGTATTACAGCATCAATATAATCTTTGCTTGATGCTAATGGAAGATTATCAATTATTCTAATAACCTCACTACTATTGCTTACATGTGTTTTATAGTTGTTTTTATCATTAACTGATACTTTGAAATTAAAAATTGGATATGTTAAATCGCCTCCAAAAAATTTTAAATCTTTAATATTAGCAGATATAAACAAGTAGTTTACATACTCGGCATTGCGTCGTCTTCTACGTTTTTTTTTACTACCGATATTTAAACTATTTATTAAATTATTAAACTTATTTGTATTAAAAAAATACAAATCAGATGATAAATATTGCCATTCATTTGTAAAATCAAAGGTGGTTTTTTGTTTAAAAACTGCTCTTGTTTCTATTGTATTTTGAGCGTGGACAGGAGCAAAAAAATTTAGTGAACAAAATATAAATAATGTTACTAATATTTTTTTAATAATTGAAAAAGTATTACTGAAAATAGAAAATTTATAGCACATAATTCATTTGAAATTTTGGCTCTTCGAGCCTTTTTAATACTGATAGCTTATGGAGTTAACAATTGGAGATTTTCTCAAAAAAAACATTTTATTTTATTGCTATAATAAGTAGGTCATTGTATAAAATCGACACTTTGTAAAGTTGTAACTTACTGTAATTCTGGCGTAAGCAAGATTGTTAATTGTCCATTATTCATTGTTAATTACTTATTTAGCAATTTTATATTCAGTTTCAATTCCAAAACGAGGTCTATAATTAACTTTAAGAATAGTCTCTCCAATAAAATTACTTGTTCTATAAATAGAAACGAAACAACTTATAGCATATACTGCCCAAATGACAATAAATATTGCTATCGCAAAATTCAATAAATCAAATGAAGCAATTGGTATAATTGTAAATAATAAAGAAATAATAAAAAATTCAAAAAAATATATTTTTTTGGAAAGATAAGGCACTCCATCTTCAAAACTTACATTAAATTTTCCTTTTGATATTCCATTAAACATATTCCAACCATTCCATGCAAATCTAAAAATTGGAGCAGTAAATTCCAGTGAATTTTTAGTTTTACTAATATTGGTAATATATGAATTAGTTAGCTTGTTCTCAATTTCGTTATAAAACTCTTTTACAAACTGATTTTCCTCAATTGCAATAATTAATTCTTTTTTGCTTTTATATGAAAATAGATTAAACATATAGTAAGTTAATAATTTAAAATTAAAAAATAAAAGTTTGCTTACGTAAGGTCTTCGACCTATTTAATGTTGCTTACGCAAGATATATAATAAACGGTATTTCAAAAAGTAAGCTCTATACTAAATAGGTAAAAACTTTTGTATGGGTGCTTATTTAGGTGTAAGCAATCAATTGTGAACGGCACAATAATTGTTATGTCGTCATCTCATAAATAATTTGTTTTGTAAATGGCTGTGAAAGAAAATTATTTAATTTACAAAGCCAATTACAACTAATTTTCCAATATTTTTTAAACATTTATTTACGGAATGTATCCATTAGGTCTGCTTTTAATAATGTTTTATCAACCATATTCTTTTTTTGTATATCTTGGTTTATTAATTTTTCAACATTTACTTCCAGTACTTGTATAACAACTGCAAAAACAATTATTTTAAAAAAATTTGCAAAGAATAATTTTTTAGAATTAGTTTTTTGGTCTATCTTAGATGATTCTTTATCTAAATAGGCTTTGCAAGGTTCTAATAATACATCAAATGTATTTTTTTTTTCATTCATAATTAAAGGTTTTATATTTAGATTCACCATAATTTACTGATGCATAAAATCTAATTTAGTGTTTTACAACATCCTTTTTGCAGTATAATAAGTTTAATCTTAATTTTTAGCAAATATAATAAAATTAATTTAGTTTTTTGCATTTTCTTTTGGTGCGTAAATAAATTTTATGAAACTATATTTATGCCTTAAAATTAGATAAGGTCTTCGACCTTTTTAATGTTGCTTACGCAAGATATATAATAAACGGTATTTCAAAAAGTAAGCTCTATACTAAATAGGTAAAAAGTTTTGTATGGGTGCTTAATTAAATTAAAAAGCAAATTTTTTTTAAAAATTATACCGTTCGAGATTGGTCAAAGACATTAGATTTTCAGTTAATTAGTGATGCTTTTAGACATGACGGCTACTCGAGTAAGGTTGGGCAGTGTTGTTTATCAGGCATTTCGTAACAGGATAAAAATCAATCCTGTAAATCTTGTAAATCCTGTCTGAAAAATAAAATAATGTCCAATACTAAATGTGTAGCAGGCATGACCTATAAAATTGCTGACTTTATGGACGCACACTAATTAAAAAATAATAATAAATTTAAGAAACCATAAATTTAAAAAAATATGACATTAATTACATCAATATCAGGAATAAGAGGAACAATTGGAGGACAAAAAGGCGAAGGTCTTAGTCCATTGGATATAGTTAAGTTTGCAGCAGCATACGGAACTTGGCTAATAAATAATACAAACACTGATGATTACAAGGTAGTAATTGGCAGAGATGCTCGTATCTCAGGCGAAATGGTAAAACAGTTAGTAATAGGAACATTAATAGGAATGGGTATCAAAGTAGTTGATATAGATTATGCTACAACTCCAACAACCGAAATTGCAGTAATTGAAGAAAAAGCATCAGGAGGCATAATAATTACAGCAAGCCATAACCCCAAAAACTGGAATGCCCTAAAATTGCTTAATAGTTTAGGTGAATTTCTTACTGAGGCTGATGGAAAACAAATACTGGAATCTGCCAAAAATGAAGATTTTTATTTTGCTGAAGTAGACAAAATAGAAACAATAAATAATACAAATAAATATAATGAAATACATATTGATAAAATATTAGAACTACCTTTAGTTAATGTTGATGCAATAAAAATGGCAAATTTTAAGATTGTAATTGATTGTGTAAATTCCGTTGGTGGAATTATTATTCCTGATTTACTAAGAAAACTTGGTGTAGAAAAAATTGTTGAATTATATTGCAATCCTAACGGAAATTTTCCTCATAATCCAGAACCTTTACCCGAAAATATTAAAGAACTTTCAAATGCTGTAATTAGCCACAAAGCTGATCTTGGTTTTGTTGTAGACCCTGATGTAGATAGACTTGCAATTGTTAATGAAGATGGAACTATGTTTGGCGAAGAGTATACACTTGTTTCAGTTGCCGACTATGTTTTATCAAACCAAAAAGGAAATACAGTATCCAACCTATCATCAACAAGAGCCTTGCGTGATATTACACAAAAGTACGGTTGCGAATATAGTTCAGCAGCTGTGGGAGAAGTAAATGTTGTTGAAAAAATGAAAGAAACAAATGCTATTATTGGTGGCGAAGGAAATGGTGGTATTATATATCCAGAGCTACATTCGGGAAGAGATGCACTGGTTGGTATAGCTTTATTTTTAAGTCTATTAGCAAGTAAGAATAAAAAATGCTCTGAACTAAAAAAAGATTATCCCGAATATTATATTTCTAAAAATAAAATCCAATTGACCCCAAATGTTGATGTAGATAAAATTCTTGACTCCATAAAAAGTAACTATGAAAGTAAAAATGCTAAAATAATAACAATTGATGGTGTTAAAATTGAATTAGATGATGGGTGGATACATATGAGAAAATCTAATACCGAACCTATAATTAGAATCTATGCTGAAAGCAATACAATTGAAAAAGCCGAATTTTTAGCAAAAAATATTATTCGTGAAATTAATCTGATTGCAAGATAAATTTGGCTTCTTTAGTATTGGCATTATTTTATTTTTTTGACAGGATTTACATGATTAACAGGATATTTTAAACATGTAAATCTTATCTAAGGTCTTCGACCTATTTAATGTGGCTTACGCATTTTTATAAATTGCTATCATGTAGCCAATTGTACAAAAACAAATGCTGAAAAACTTTTGTAAGACTACTTAAATAATACTAAAGAAACTTATGACTTGTTTCAGTAGAATATTTAATACTTACTCTTCTTGATTTTTATTTACCTGAACCTGTTCGTTAAGTAATTTTAGATTTTTAACAAGTTTTTTCATTTGTTTACTTATACTGCTATAATTATTATTATCAACAGCTTTATGGTAAACCATTAAACGTGCCTGTTCTTCCATAAAAATTTTTAACAGTTTTTCAGCTTCAATAACTGTACTTTGTTCTTTTACATTTGTGGGTTCTATTTTTTCTTCTTCTTTGGCTACATTACTTGTTACTTTTTCTTCTTCAATGTTATTTTCATCTTCTTTTTTCGAACTAAAAGAACGATTAAGTATGTATATTAATGTTGTAATAGAAATAATACCAAGTATAAAGAATATCAATAAATAATTAATAATTAAATTAACACGCTGTTCTTCAATAGATTCTATTTTCTTATTAATTTCTTTATCTATATCATCAATATAAACACCACTACCTATTACCCAACCAAATGGTTTAAAAAATTTGACGAAAGATAACTTAGGAGCATTTTCTATAATATCGTTTTTCAAAGGTTTGTCCCATGCATATTCAACAAAACCATCTCCTGTTTTGTCGCAAGCATCCAGAAAAGCTTCGTATAAATTATAGTCTCTACCAAATGCTCTGTTATACTTTTTGTCTGTCAATACTTTACCCTCTAAGTGAGGAATAAAAGGATTCATTACCAGCTTAGGTGTAGGTCTTGTATTATCATTTAGCCAAAAATATCCTGTTCCACCAGCATATCGTAGTTCACGTAAATCCGAAATACTCTTTTTCATACTATCTTTAACAGCATCGTCAAGATAAATTCCAGTACCAATTATCCAACCCCACTCTTCAAATAATCTTGTATAAACAAACTTAGGAATCTCGGTATGTGTGCTATCTTCCGATGGGTGAGTCCACACATAGTCAATAAAGCATTCATCTTTTTCGTTACATATTTTTGTTATTTCAGTAAAAATATTTTTTTCTGTACCTGCTACATAATTAAATTTTTTATTATCAAGTTTTTTTCCGTTTAGTTCTGGTACTATTGGTTCTAAGAGCATTGTTGGGTTTGGCAATGTATTATCAGTAATCCAAATATAACCTATTCCATTATTATATTTCATTTTTTTGATTAATGCAAGCGATTGAGCTTTGGCTTTTGATAGACTTATCTTACCTTTTTTTACAGATAATGCTTTATCTTTTAAAATTTCCTCAACAATATCAATAAGATTTTTTAATCTTGGTCCATAAATATCTTCAAGATAGTTTTTGTCAGTTGCATTCTTGTAATTATTTTCAACTACAGTATATGCCATATAAACAAAACTTTTTAGCTCCTCTTTTGTTTGTTCCATTTGAGTATTTCTATACTCTTTTATATCTTTTTTGCCTTGAGAATCAAGACTATAAATTGTAAAAATTAAAGATGTTGTTATAAAAAAAACAATTAATATAATTACTATAATAACTATTTTTGATTTTCCTTTTATTTTATTAAATGAAATATCCATTTATTATAAAGTTTATGTAAAAAATAACTGGTAAAATGAACCAATACTAAAGTTCTTATCTATTTACTCTATAAAACTTATCTTTTGAATTATAGCTAATTGTTATTGTAAGGTCTTCGACCTATTTAATGTGGCTTACGCATTCAGTTAAAACTCTATTAATATGTAATTTAACAAAATACAAGTACCGGATTTTTTTTGTAAGACTACTTATGTAAGCAACATTAAATAGGTTTGAAGCTCCATAATAATTACATTAACAGAACTGTAATTGAAATAAACAGTAATACTGTTAAGAAAAATGGCCAATACAAAAGTTTAAGAATTAGGTTGTTACGAAATGCTATTAATCTAATAACTTTAGGTCTGCTAATTAATACAGAATCAAAAAACACGTATAAAATCATCATATACAACAGTATATAGAAAAACTCAAAATATACAATATCTTTTATAGCAAGAGTATTTCTTAAACCAACATGAGCCAAAAGTGAAGCAAAGAAAAAAGAACCAGTTGGTCCAAGTATTCTGGCAACCGACGACATATCAGGCGTTGTTATGGTTTGTAGAATAAATAAAATAGCAAGCATTACAACAATTGGCATAGTTCCTGAAAATATTGTTCCCAAAAAATTACGAGACATACTAATATCAAAATATAGTTCGGGAGTTTTCTCTCTACAATTAAAATCTTTTAAACTAAAATTCGAATTATATAAATTCATTTGATATGCAAAATTGCTACTCAGCATTGTCCAACCGCCAACATCAAGTTTTTCCGAAACACCAGGAAGTAGATTAGGGTTGGTGTAATTGTATGATTCTAAATCAGGTGCTAATACAATATAGTTTTTAAAATCCTTTGGTAGTATTCTTATTGATAGATTTTTTCTATCGAAAGGATATTTTTTATAACTAAAATTTTTACGAACTGTTATTCTAAAATACCAGCCATAAACTTCAAACCCTCCCTCTTTATAGTGATATGATTTTGTAAAATTATCAGAAATAGCTTCTGGGAAAATAATCCCTCTTTCAATACTGTCATGAATTCCCAGTGTATATTTTTGCCAAACAGTTCCTGATAAAAAAACATTGTTTGCACTAGGGAACTCAATGGTTTCAAAAAATACTCCTGTTGGAATATAGTTTGGAGTAACACCACACAAGCGACTTACTCGTCTTGTATAACTATTTAAAAAATTCTCAACTCCTGTTCGGTCAATTATTCTAACAAAATCTTTTTTTCGTGTTTCAGAATATGTAATTGATAAACTTAAAACGTAAGTAATTTTAAGAAATAGCAATAAAGAAACCCATACCGATAGAATTATCATTCTTGTAGTTGAGTAATTATATATCCTTATCAACCATGCAAATGCAAAGACTCCAAATGTAAGAACAATCAAACCAATAATAATAGATAAATTTTTCAGATAATTTCTATCTATTGGAATATCATCTTTAACAAAAACAATAACCAATGTCCAGTTTAGAGGTTTTATAGGTTCGTAGAAAAACCAAGACAGTTGTCCTGTAAGTTCATCGGAATATTCAAGTATTCCGCTTCTTCCTTTTGATGTTTCCTCACCAAGGTTTGCAAGTGATTTATTTTCGCGTTCTTCAGCAATATCAAATATTGTTTGTTTTTGTTCATTATATTCATCTACTGGGTGAGCTATAAATGTTCCATTTTGTGAGAGAATAAAGCCATAGCCAGATTTTCCCAAATCAAGCTGCTCTGAAACATATGATACATCTGAAAGTAAGAAATCAAGAAAAACATTACCAATTTGTATTCTTGTATCAGTTAAACTATCAAATCTATAGATTGGTACAGAGTATATTTCTAAAAGTTTATCGTTGTAAGGTATCTCTTTATCAGGATTTTTCTTTATATAGTAAGGAGATTTGGTTCTAATATTTGTTATATCACTATGAGGAATATAGGATATACCGATTGCAAAAAGTTTTAAATCTGAAGAGATATATGACCTTGTTTTTGTAATAATATCTTCTTTTGATAATTTGCCAGATGATAAATCTTTAGCAATTATATTTACAATATCAATAGATTCTCCAAAATCCTTATCTAATTTTTTGGCTGCTTTTTTTGTTTGTGATAAAGTAGCTTCTCTAGTTATGTCAGTTGTTGATTCTGTATATAATATATATTGATATATCATTAAAACACTCAATAGCAGCCCTACTATAGACCCTATTATTACTAACCTTTTTGTGATGCGTACTATTCTTTTTGGTACATCATTCATTGCAAAATAGTATTTTTTAAAATAGCAAATTCATAAATCTGTTGGCAAATATACGAATATCTAACATATTAACAATTTTCAATTAATTTTTTTTTGTATAAGGTCTTCTATCTATTTTTAATGTGGCTTACGTATTCTATTAATATTCTAATATGTACTGTTACAAAAGTTTTTCGATATTTACTTATTCATAACTTCCTGATTAAATTGTTTTTTGTACCAATGCGTAAGCAACTATAAATAGGTCGAAGACCTTAGTTTTAACATTAACAGACTGTTATCAATTATTAATCAAAGTATTGTACTATTGTACCATTGTATCATTGAATAATTGTACCATTTATATTATAAATAAACAACATGTACCAATATACCAGTTTTTTAATTTCTTAATTTTTACGTTTTAATTTTTTTAAATCTTTTGATAAAAAACTATCAGGTCTTTTTCCCGATTTGTATTTATGAAAGTTTACATAATACATTTTACCATCAGATGCACCAAGTATTAATTTATATATTCTCTTTTTTTTAGTTTTTGCTGCTGGTCCTACTTTATGTAAAAAAACCACATTTTCATCTTTTTGCTCAATTGCCTTTTTAATATCTTCGGCACTTACAATTTTAACTTTTCCTTTATAATATTTTTTTATTTTTTTTAGTGTATTAATATCTTTTGCAAGCTCTTTTTTAATTACATATAAGGTTTTGTCTTGCATTTTTTCTGAATTTTTATTATAATGCCTCATTATATTTTTATTATTCAAAGAGGGATCACTTTTTGTAAGTTCAACATGGTTTTGCATAAATTTAACAATTGCCCCAAGTTTATAATCGTATTTATCATAACTTACATTATAGTAAGATAGTGGAAAAGAACATAAGTCTGGCATGTTCTTCAATGTTGTTGATGCTTTTTTATTTCCAAGCAATAAACTCAAAAATGAGTATGGAGTTTTTGATTTGTCGCCTTTAAACAAAACTTTTGTTTTAATTAAAAAAGAGTTGTTTGGGTCTTTTCGTAGTTTATGAAATTTTTTCATATCAATAAACTCATATTTAGTAAGTTTCCAATTTAATTTAATTGCATCTTCAATTTTTCCATTATATGAGTTAAACATACTTTCATCATAAACTACATATGTTTTTGTTTTATAAAATTGTTTTATCTCGTCAGCAGTTGCAACAGCATCTTGAGAAAACATGGTACTTGAATACAGTAAAAAAGCGAATAAAATTAGTTTCTTCATAATTTATTATTTAAATTTATTATTAAAAAATTATTATTAAAAATTATTATTTAATATACAACGGGTTACTTTTATTAAATTTTCTTAGAAATAAGAATACATATTTTTTCTTTTTTCGTCTATTTAGTTCATTATATTCATCATATAATGTTAAATCCTCCATTATAAATGCTTTTATTGTTTTATAATTAAATTTTGCAATTTCACCTGTCTTGAAACTAAAAATATATTGTTCCATTTCTTTAGTTTTACTTGTCGATGTAGGTGTATTACGATTATAATACATGGTATTATAAGGATTATATGCTTGTGTATTAACAACATCTTTGTATGATACAAAATAGCACAAGTTTCCGGTTATTGCTATACGATTGAACCTATTATTAAAATTGATATATAAAATTCCTTTATCAGAATATCCCCATATTTTTTCTACTTCGTACTCTGCTTGTATTCCTGCATCATCAAAAAAATAAAAAGTTTTTCCTTCTAATAATATTTCAAAAAAATCAAAGCTTTTGAAATCAGCATTATTTAGTAATCTTTCTTTTAATATGGGACTATTATTTCTAAGTTGTTCAATATTTATAAATACACCATCATTAAATTTATAATCGTGTGTATATAGTATTTTTTTCGATGTAACAGAGTCTGTTTGAGCAAATAAATTTGTACCAACAAAAAATATTGATAAAAATATAAATATTCTTATTATAAATAAGTTCATTGAAAGTAGTTTTTAGTTAAGGTCTTAGACCTACTATTTAATATGGCTTACGTGTTTTACAAACAATTGTAACATAGTTAATTATAAAACAATGAATATTGAAAAACTTTTGATAAGGAATCGTTAAAAAATAACTTTCCGATTTGTTTTTTGTAAGATACTTATAT
>JAOZVK010000255.1 GCA_029938185.1 Bacteroidales bacterium
AAGCTGAACAAGAGGTTATAAAAGAGAAAAATAGAAGAAGAAAAGCAGAAGAAGAAAAAAAACAAGCTAATTTACGAGGGGATATTTATAAATTATTATCTGAGGGCAAAAATAAAGAAGACATCTCAAAAATTAAAAGAATTAGTATTGAAAAAATTAATAAAATACTTGAATAACACAGTTTGACAAGATTGAGTATGCTAACATTTGCTTAGTGGCAATTTAAGGCAGTTATATTTATTTACCTTATTAAATAGGTCGTAGACCTTAATATTATAATATAAATAACATGTTTAAACGAAATACATATACTAAAAGAAGAGAAGTGTTAAAAAAAAGTATTAATTCAGGAATAATACTTATTTTAGGAAACTCAGACTCTCCAATGAATTATCAATCTAATATTTATCAATTCAGACAAGATAGTAATTTTTTATACTATTTTGGTTTAGATTCGCCAAATTTGATAGGAATTATTGATATTGACAATAATACTGATTATATACTTGGTAACAATGTTGATATTGAAGATATAATATGGATGGGCTATCAACCATCACTAAAAAACAGAGCTTCAGAAGTAGGTGTCAAAAATACAGATAAATATAATAGCTCTTTTGCTTTTTTTAAAAAAGCGATTAGTAGTGGACGAAAAGTACATTACTTACCACCATATCGTGCTAACAATATTTTGTTATTAAGCGATTTACTTGTTATAAATCATAAGTTTATAAAAAATTATGTGTCGGTAGAATTAATAAAAGCTGTAGTAAAACAAAGGTCAATAAAAGATAAAAATGAAATTGTTGAATTAGAAAAAGCTGTTTCGGTAGGTTACAATATGCACACAACTGCAATGAAAATGGCTAAAGAAGGCGAATGGGAGCAAAACATAGCTGGTAAAATAGAAGGTATTGCAATTTCGGGTGGTGGGACTCTCTCATTTCCTGTTATACTCTCGCAAGATGGACAAACATTACATAATCATTATCACGGAAATATACTCGAAAAAGGTCGCTTGATGATTACTGATGCTGGTGCTGAATCAAGTATGCATTATGCTTGCGATTTTACAAGAACTGTTCCTGTTGGGGGCAAGTTTTCTCAAAAACAAAAAGAAATATATGAAATAGTTTTACAAGCAAACCAAAATGTAACTGATAATTCAAAACCTAATGTTTTTTATAAAGATATGCACTTATTAGCTGCCAAAACTATAACAAATGGGCTTAAAAAAATTGGTTTAATGAAAGGCAATACCGACGAAGCTGTCCGAAATGGAGCGCATGCATTGTTTATGCCTCATGGTCTTGGACATATGATGGGATTAGATGTTCATGATATGGAAGATTTAGGCGAAGATTATGTAGGGTATAATGAAGAAATATCAAGATCAAACCAATTTGGACTAGCATATTTACGATTAGGACGGAGATTACAAGAAGGCTTTGTTATAACAAATGAGCCTGGTATATATTTTATTCCACAATTAATTGATAAATGGAAAGCAGAAAAAATAAATACTGAATTTATTAATTTTGATAAACTTGAAGATTATAAAACATTTGGAGGAATAAGAATTGAAGACGATTTGCTTATAACAAAAGATTCGTGCGAAATGATTGGAAAACATATTCCTAAATCTATTAGCGATATTGAGAATTTAATGCAATCGTAAGGTCTTCGACCTATTTAATGTGGCTTCATTCTATTAACGTCCTAACTATATGCAACTTAACAAAAGATAAATGTTAAAAACTTTTGTTAGACTACTTAGTAGATCAGTAGTTATAAACTAAAAGTAAAAAGTTTGTTCCTATTTTTTATTTGTAATATCTTTATAATAAAAATATTATAGTAATAAATAGGTCGAAGACCTTAGTTATTAGAAAATGTTAATTGTATTTTGAAAGAAATAGTATAACTTTGTTTTTATATCTAAATAAACAATAAGGTTTTCGACATATTTAATGTGGCTTATGCATTCTTTTAACACTCTAACAATACGCAATTTAATAAAAAATCAATGTTGAAAAACTTGTGTCATACTATTTAAGTGATCTTATAAAAAAATTTCGACATTTATTTTTATTAAATTGCATATTAATGGAATGCGTAAGGAATCGTTAAGTAGGTCATCATATAAAATTGACACTTTTATTTTTTATATTATGCTGTTTATCAAGCGTAAGCAAAATTATCAATTGTCCATTATCATTTGTTGAATAATTATTAAAATAAAAAAATAGAAATATGCTACTTGAGATAGTGAAACATACAATTATGATTACAGTTTTTGTAATGGTAATGATGCTAATAATTGAATATTTAACAGTACAAACTAAAGGTAAGTGGAGCTTGCCACTAAGAAAAAACTCATGGTTACAAATTCTTTTTGCAGGTATAATGGGATTAATTCCAGGTTGTTTAGGTACGTTTATGATAGTTTCATTGTACTCGCATCGTATTCTTAATTTTGCTGCTTTAGTAACAGTTATGATTGCAACATCTGGCGATGAGGCTTTTGTAATGTTTTCGATGATACCCGAAAAGGCATTGATAATTATGGGAATTGTTTTTATAATTGCAATTATTGTTGGTTTTGTTTTAAATATCTTTTTTAAGGATAAAAACTTGATGTTAAGTACAAACAATCATTACAAAATACACAAACACGAGGAAAATTGTATTTGCTATGAACCAAAGGGTATAATACCACAACTTAGAAATATTAGTTTTCAGCGTGCAATACTAATTATATCATCAGTAATTATTATTAGTTTACTAATTACAGGAGATATTGGTGCAAGCCATGAATATAAAAGTTTATCAAAAACCGAATCTATTACAAACGAACACAATCATTCGCATGATGACAATTCGGAACATAAACATTCTAATAAATTTGGCTGGGAACGAATTACTTTTCTAATAGTTAGTTTTATTAGTCTGTTAATAATTATTACTGTTCCCGACCATTTTCTACATCACCATTTGTGGGAACATATAGTATTAAAGCATTTTCTTAAAATTTTCTTATGGACTTTTGGTGCTTTTTTCTTTATTCATATTCTAAATGATTATATGAATGTTAATGAGTGGATTCAATCTAATGTTATATATATATTAATACTTGCAGTAATTATTGGTTTAATACCAGAATCGGGACCACACATTGTTTTTATTTCGCTTTTTATTTCAGGTGCAATTCCTTTTAGTGTTCTTTTGGCAAATTCAATTGTTCAAGATGGTCATGGCTCAATTCCACTTTTAGCCGAATCGCAAAAAAGTTTTATTGTAATGAAAGCTATTAATCTAATTGTTGGGCTACTTGTTGGATTGATTGGAGTATATTTTAGGTTTTAGACAGACTACTGTATTAAGTTTATAAATGCAATAATTTGACAGGATTTACATGATTAGGAAATGACGAATTATAAATTCCTAATTCCTTATATGTCGAATATTTTTAATATTTTCAATTATTTTTTTTTTATCAGTTTGTGTAAGCATTTCTTTTGCTTTATTATAAATGCTTTCTGAATCGTATCCACATTCTTTATATAATTCGTCTTGGGTACCATGCTCAATAAATTTGTCAGGTATACCAAGTCTTGCAACTTTGGCACTATAATTATTATCAACCATAAATTCGATAACAGCACTAGCAAAGCCACCAACTAAAGTACCATCTTCAACAGTAATAATTTTATTGTGATTATTAAAAATTTTGTGTAATAAATTTTCATCAAGTGGTTTAACAAATCTCATATCATAATGAGCAATTTTTATATCTTCGAGTTCAAATCTTTCGTATAATTTAGTTAGTTGTGCACCAATAGCCCCTATTGTTAGTATAGCAATATCATTTCCTTCAAGTAAAATTCTGGCTTTTCCAATTTCAATTTTTTTCATAGGAAGTTCCCAGTCTGGCATAATTCCCTTACCTCTTGGGTATCTAATAGAAAATGGTCCCATATCTTTTAACTGAGCTGTATACATTAAGTTTCTAAGTTCCTCCTCATCCATAGGAGCTGCAACTATCATATTTGGAACGGTTCTCATAAATGCCAAATCATAGGCACCATGATGTGTAGCACCATCGGACCCAACAAGCCCTCCCCTATCAAGACAAAAAACAACATTAAGTTTCTGAAGAGCAACATCATGAATTACCTGATCATATGCTCGTTGCATAAACGAAGAATATATATTACAAAAAGGTATTAATCCTTGAGTAGCAAGTCCAGCCGAAAATGTAACAGCATGTTGTTCTGCAATTCCAACATCGAAAGCTCTATCTGGCATTTTTTCCATCATAATATTTAGCGACGAACCTGTTGGCATTGCAGGAGTGATACCAACAATTTTCTTATTTTTTTCGGCAAGTTCTACAATTGTATGTCCAAATACATCTTGGAATTTTGGGGGCGTTGGTTTGTTACTTTTAATAATTATTTTTTCGCCAGTATCTTTATTGAAAAGTCCGGGAGCATGCCAAGCTGTTTGGTCTAATTCGGCTTGTTTGAAACCTTTACCTTTTTTGGTAAGACAGTGTAGTAATTTGGGTCCAGGAATATCTTTTAAATCTTTTAGCACTTGTGTTAGGTGCGTAACATCGTGTCCATCAACAGGACCAAAATATCTAAAATTTAGTGCTTCAAATAAATTACTCTGTCGAAGTATTATTGATTTTATACCATTTTCAATTTTTTGAATAAACGATTGAGTATTTGGTCCAAACTTTTTTACTTTTCCCAAAACATTCCAGATCTCGTCTTTTACCTTATTATATGTGCGTGATGTTGTAATATCAAGCAAATAATCATTCAATGCACCCACATTAGGGTCAATTGCCATGTGATTGTCGTTTAGTATTACCAAAATATTAGAATTTTGAATACCTGCATTATTTAAACCCTCGAAAGCTAAACCTGCTGTCATTGAACCATCGCCAATTACTGCAACAATGTTTCTGTTTTTTTCATTTTTATACTGCGATGCAAGTGCCATTCCCAAGGCACCCGAAATTGATGTTGAAGAATGACCTACACCAAATGAGTCATATTTACTTTCGCTTGGTGATGGAAAACCACTAATGCCTTTATATTTTCGGTTTGTATGAAAAGCCTCTCTTCTTCCTGTTAATATTTTATGACCATATGCTTGATGTCCAACGTCCCACACAATTTTATCATAGGGTGTATTATATATATAATGTAATGCAACAGTAAGTTCAACAACTCCAAGACTTGCTCCAAAGTGTCCTGGATTAGATGATACTACATCAATTATAAACTCTCTTAGTTCTTTACTTACTTGGATTAAATCGTCCTCTTTTAGTTTTCTTAAATCTGAAGGATATTTAATATTATTTAAAAAATATTTTGAATTATCCATATTAATTTGTTGTTTTAGGAATATTATTTAAGTAGTCTTACAAAAAATTTTCGGCATTTGTTTTCATATAATTAACAATATAACAGTAGTTTGTGAAAATGTGTAAGCCACATTAAATAGGTCGAAGACCTTAGTGCAAAGATACGAATTATATTTAAGACTACCATTCTATTATAATCGTTGCTTTTAACCGAGGTCTTCAAGCTGTTTAATACTGTTAGATACATACTATTAATCAGTAAATTATCTTAATAAAATATTGAAAAATTTTTGTTAGGTAGGTCATCGTATAAAATCGACACTTTGTAAAGTTGTAACTTATTGTGATTCTGGCGTAAGCAAAATTATCAATTGTTTATTATCAATTGACAACTGCTTAGAGTACTTATTTAATTAAAAAAAAACAAAGTCATATGTTAATATATAAATATATAAATGTTTTCAAAATAATTTTAAGCTATTGGTTATCGAAAATATTAAAAAAACCAATTGTTTGGGGATTACCTTTTGCTATTTCAATAGAATCTACAACTAAATGTAATTTATCGTGTCCTGAATGTGTTAGTGGTACAAATAGTTTTGAAAGACCCACTGGAAATATGACATTTAGTTTATTTAAAAAAATTATTGATAAAATAAAAAAACACACATTATATCTTACTTTAAATTTTCAGGGTGAGCCATTAATAAACCCTAATATTGATAAAATGATTAAATATGCTACAAAAAAAAATATATTGACGGTTATATCAACGAATGCACATTTTTTAGATAATAAAATGGCTATAAATATTTTAAATAGTAAGCTACACAAACTTATAATATCGCTTGATGGAACAAACGAAACTGAATATCAGAAATATCGTGTTGGAGGAAATTATAATTTAGTTATTAATAATATTATAGAAATAGTTAAACTAAAACAAAAATTAAAACTTAATAGACCAAAGATAATAATTCAATTTTTAGTTTTTAAGCACAATCAAAATAAAGTATCAGATATTTACAAAATAGCTAAACAAATAGGTGTTGATGGTGTAGTAATAAAAACTGCACAAATCAATAACTTAAACGATAATAATAATCTTATACCCACAATTAATAAGTTTTCGAGATATAGATGGTTAAAAAGTAAAAAGTATAGTATAAAAAGTAATTTTCCGAATTATTGTAAACGAATATGGTTTTATTCAATAATCAGTTGGGACGGAAAAGTAATACCTTGTTGTTTTGATAAAAATGCAAAATATGAAATGGGAAACATCAATAATCAAGGGTTTTCAGAAATATGGGTAAACGAAAAATACCAGAAATATAGAAAAACTATACTAACAAACAGAAAATCTATTGATATATGTATAAATTGTAGTGAGGGTTTAGACTAAGGAATTGTTAAAAAATAACTTTCCGATTTATTTTTTTGTAAAATACTTATATTTAGGTGTAAACCAATTCGTAATTTATAATTCGTCATTTCCTTAATTATGCGTAAGTAAGGTAAAAGGCTCAAAGAGTCAAACTAATTAGTGTGCGTCTATAAAGTCGCAATTATATAGGTCATGCCTAAAGGCATTTATGTAATTGGCTTATCATCAGCCCACGATTATCATCGTGGGTTACTAATAGGTCATCGCTTTGCGATTTTATTGACTTTATAGATGCACACTAATTATATTTATTATTTTTCAGATAATTTTTTACATAATCATTAACACCATCTTCAAGACAATGGAATTTCTTATTGTAGCCTATTGATTTTAATTTCTCCATATTAGCTTCAGTAAAATATTGATATTTATCTCTAATATCTTCGGGAGTGTCTATAAATTCTATTTTTCGACTAATTCCAATTGCATCAAATGTATTGTTTGTTAAATCAATAAATGTTCTTGCCTTTCCTGTGCCTAAGTTGTAAATACCCGAATTTTTTCTATGGTGCATCAAAAAATATAATACATCAACAACATCTTTAACATATATAAAATCGCGTATTTGTTCGCCATCGTTGTAGTTTGGATTATGCGAACGAAATAGCTTCATTTTATTATTTTCTATAATTTGTTTATATGCATGAATAATCACCGAAGCCATTCTTCCTTTGTGATATTCATTTGGACCATAAACATTAAAAAATTTCAAACCCAACCAAAAATATGGTTTTTTGTTTTGTTTTAATACCCATTTGTCAAAATCATTTTTCGATTCACCATAGGGGTTTAGTGGTTTTAGTTTTTCTATAATTTCGTGATTGTCATTATAACCACATTCTCCACCGCCATATGTTGCAGCAGATGACGCATATACAAATGGTAGACCAAACTCAACACATAATACCCACAAGCTCTTTGAGTATCCTAAATTTAATTTATCAAATATCTTTGTATCAAATTCAGTTGTATCAGTTCTGGCTCCAATATGAAAAATAAATTGTACAAATTTGTGATTTTCTTTTAACCATTCAAAAAAAATATCACGATGTACTTTTTTCCTTATATACTTATTATCAAGGTTTTTATTTTTATTTTCATTAGAGAAATCATCAACAGCAATAATATCTTTAAAATTATTATTATTTAATTTACTAATCAAATTACTGCCAATAAATCCTGCGGCTCCTGTTACGACTATCATATGTTATGTTATTTAAATGGTACAATT